>NZ_JBTRXV010000022.1:0-49322 GCF_054608695.1 Thiomonas sp. | reverse complement strand
TGTGTGCGCTGCTGGTGCTGAGCCTGCCGGCGCGCGACATCGACCGCTGAAACACTCGGCTTTCGCGCAAGCTGCGTGCAATCGGCGGCAGCGTCGCGTAAATTGCGACTGAATGTGTGGGGCGCGGCCACAAAGCCATGGAGCAAGCCGTGACAACAACCCCAGTGACGTACACCACCATCGCTGGCGGGTCCGTTTGCGGCAATAGCCGTGTAGTGGAGCTAAAGACGCTTGGCGCCGATCACGGAAGACAGGCATGAAGCAGCATTTCATCGGCAACCAGTGGGTTGCACCCTCGTCCGGGGATGCCATTCCGGTCATCGACCCCTCGGACGGCCAGCCTTTCGAGTCCCTGGCACGCGGCAATGCGAGCGATATCGACCAGGCGGTGGGGGCAGCGCGCGCCGCCTATGAGGGTGCGTGGGGCCGCCTGAGCGCGGCCGAGCGTGGACGTCTGCTGCAAAAACTCGCGCAGAAAATGCTCGACCATGCCGAAGAGCTGGCGCAACTCGAAGCGCGCGACTGCGGCAAGCCGCTCAGGCAGGCGCGCGCGGACGCAGCGGCGGTGGCCCGCTACTTCGAGTTCTATGCCGGTGCGGCTGACAAGCTGCACGGCGAGACCATTCCCTATCAGAACGGTTACACCGTGCTCACGATCCGCGAGCCGCATGGCGTGACCGGCCACATCATTCCCTGGAACTACCCGCTGCAGATTTTCGGGCGCAGCGTGGGCGCGGCGCTGGCGGCGGGCAATGCCTGCGTGGTCAAGCCGGCTGAAGATGCCTGCCTGTCGTTGCTGCGGGTGGCCGAACTGGCGGCGCAAGTGGGTTTTCCTGAAGGCGCGCTGAATATCGTCACGGGCTATGGTCAGGAAGCGGGCGATGCGCTGGTCAGGCATCCCGGCATCGACCATGTGTCATTCACCGGCTCGCCCGCGATCGGCAAGCTGGTGGCATGCGCCGCGGCGGAAAACCACACCCCGGTCACGCTGGAGCTGGGCGGCAAGTCGCCCCAGATCGTGTTTGCCGATGCCGACTTTGAGGCCATGCTGCCGGTGGTGGTCAATGCCATCGTGCAAAATGCCGGACAAACCTGCTCGGCCGGCAGCCGCCTGCTGGTGGAACGCAGCGCCTATGAAGAGGTCGTGGCCCGGCTGTCTGTGGCCTTCGGCAAGCTGCGCGTGGGCCCCGCGAGCATGGATCTCGATTGCGGGCCGCTGATCCGCCAGACCCAACTGCAGCGGGTCGTCGGCTTCTTGGAGGAGGTGCGCCGTGATGGTTTGCCAATCACGAGCCAGGGTCAGGTCGTGGCCGAAGCACCGAAAACCGGGTTCTACCAGGCCCCAACGCTGGTGCGCGACGTGCCTCCCGGGCACCGGCTGGCCCAGGAGGAAGTGTTCGGTCCGGTGATCGCCGCCATGCCGTTCGACGACGAGGCGCATGCCCTGCGGCTCGCCAACGGCACCGCCTACGGCCTGGTCGCAAGCGTCTGGAGCCGTGATGGGTCACGCCAAATGCGGCTGGCGCGCAAGCTTCGCTGCGGACAAGTATTCATCAATAACTACGGTGCCGGCGGCGGCATCGAGCTGCCCTTCGGCGGCGTCAAGGCCAGTGGCCATGGTCGCGAAAAGGGCTTCGAGGCACTCTACGGCTTCACGGTGCTGAAAACCATTTCCATCAAGCACGACTGAGGCAGTGCGATGTCCAGCACCCGCTCAACCGGCGGCCGCGGGTAGCGCACAATTCTTGCATTTCACCAGAAGACATTTTCATGCGACTCAAAGACAAATCCATCATCGTCACCGGATCGGGCGGTGGTATTGGCGAAGGCATAGCCCGGCGGCTGGCGGCCGAGGGTGCCCAGGTCATCGTCAACGACATCAATACGTCGATGGGAGAGAAGGTCGTGGCCGGGATCAACGCTGCGGGCGGCACGGCCTCGTTCTTTGCGGCCGACGTCACCAAGTCAGTGGATGTCAAGGCGCTGGTCGATGCCGCTCGGCAGCGCCACGGCAAGCTTGACGTGATGGTCAACAACGCGGGCTGGACGCACCGCAACCGTCCGGCGCTCGAAGTCAGCGAAGACGAGTTCGACAAGTGCTATGCGGTCAACGTCAAAAGCATTTACCTCGCAACCATTCATGCCACGCCGTTGTTTCGGGCCCAGGGTGGTGGTTGTTTCATCAATATTGCGTCGACGGCTGGTGTTCGTCCGCGGCCGGGACTGACCTGGTACAACGGCTCAAAAGGCGCCGTCATCACCACCTCGAAGTCACTGGCAGCCGAACTCGGGCCCGACAACATCCGCGTCAATTGCGTCAACCCGGTGTTCAACCCCGACACCGGCTTGTCCACCGAGTTCGCCGGCGGTCCGCTGGATGAAGAACGCAAGGCCAGATTTCGCGCCAGCATCCCACTGGGGCGTTTTTCGACAGCTATGGACGTGGCCAACGCCGTGCTCTACCTGGCCAGCGACGAAGCTGCCTTCATCAGCGGTGTCTGCATCGAGGTCGATGGCGCACGCTGTGTCTGATGCGCGGTGATAACGTAAAGTCAGCAGAATAAAGTGCTGGGAAAAGACAGACTTTATTTTGCTTCGACGGACTTTATTTCTTCCGATCACTGTTCCTACAGTCAAAACACGTTCTGTTGCCGTAGGGAACGAAAAGTTTAAAACCTGTCTCGACGCCGAATCGTGGGCTTTCCTAGTCATCATGGTCGCCAACAGGCAAGGCGGGGGTCGACCTCCTGCCGATTCGCAGGTTGCACGCAAGCGTGCCGAGCTACATGCTGTGAGCGAGTCATCAGCACCTGTTGAGGAGGCCGACCATGGGCGAGATTAGCAAGGTTTACGTGGGACTGGACGTTCACCAGGAATCGATCGCGATTGCCCAGGCGGCAAGCGGTCGTGAGCCGGCGCGGTTGATCGGAGAGATCACCCACGACGTGAACCGTCTGGTCAAGAAGCTGCGGCCCCTGGGCGATCCCGCCCAGGTTCACGTGGTCTACGAGGCGGGGCCGACGGGCTATGGGCTGCAGCGCAAGCTGCAAGCCCTGGGCTACCCGTGCGAGATCATCGCGCCATCGCTGATTCCGCGCCGTGCGGGCGATCGAGTCAAGACCGATCGGCGCGACTGCCTGCGCCACGACGTTCGTTACCCGGGCAAGACGCATGGACCAAGACGTTCGGGCGCTGGCTGGCAACCCTGGGCTTCGATGCGGTGGGCAGCCAGATCGCCTTCACCGAGTACTGCCTGGCCGTGCAGGCGTGCGATGCCAGGGTGGAGCGGCTCAGCATGTCCTTGCTGCAAGCCATCCAGGGCTGGCGGTTCGAGCGCGTGGTCAAGGCGCCGTGCGCGCTGCGCGGCATCGACGTGGTCAGCGCCATAGAGCTGGTGGCCGAGATCGGCGACATCGCCCGCTTTGATCATCCGCGCAAGCTCATGGGCTATCTCGGCCTGGTGCCATCGGAGCGTTCCAGCGGCGAGCGTGTGAACCGCGGGCCGATCACCAAGAGTGGCAACGCGCATGCGCGACGCTTGCTGACCGAGGCGGCCTGGTGCTACCGCTTCAAACCGCGCGTGGGCTACCAGGCGCAGCGCCGGCAGGAGGCGCTGCCCGAGTCGACACGTGCCATTGCCTGGAAGGCGCAACTGCGTCTGAGCGAGCGCTACGCCAAGCTGCGGGCGCGTGGCGTCACGCTCAACAAGGGGTGCGTGGCGGTGGCGCGGGAGTTGGCCGGTTTCGTCTGGGCCGTGGCCTGCAACGCGGCGGCTCACCCCATGCAAGCCCCGAGCGCAGCAGGTTAAGCCATGAAGACGAGCAGCAGATCGATCCGGCGATGCGCCGTGGCCCCCGACAGGAGGAATCCTCGAGCCTGTTATGCCGGCATTCAACATGATGAGTGATCCGCGCACCCAGAGCGAGGCAGCCTCCGCGACGAATCGATGAATGGTGGTACCCAGCCCACGGATACGAGCTTGATTCATCGCCGCGCCTTGCCACGGCGCATCACCCGATCGATCTGAGTTTTGACGATGCATAGCTCTGCAGCACTTGACATTGGCGACCATACGAACTGGCTGTTGAAATACCTCGCGTCACGGCTGTGCGCCATAGAAAAAGCCCATGACCAACCGATAAAGGCGGCCTTTTCTGCCTCTTGACGGGCCTTCAAGCGCTCCCGAGTGCCATGGCGATAGCTTGAAGCCCTCAACGTGGTTTGTTTCTCTCAAGGAAACGCAGGGCCGCCCCAAGCTTCCTTGACCCCCACGGGGGGCGGGCCGGCGAGCCGACCCTGGGGGCGCTCAGGAGGCGCCAGCATCCGGCGCGATGTCGTGCTCGCCCGGCAGCACCGTGCCGGGGGCAATGTCGGGCTGGGACGCGGCCCGCAAGTACAGCGGCGTGAAATCCGGCGCGGTGGCGTCGAACAACTGCGCGAAGCTGTCGATGACGAAATACGTGGCCTGGTAGTCGTCGATGCGATAGCGGCTGCGCAACAGCCGCGGCACATCGAACGGCAGGCGCCGTGGCTTCGGGCTGTGCAGGCTGTACTCCACCTCGCCGCCCGACGACAAAATGCCCGCGCCGTAAATGCGCAGACCCTGCGCCGAGCGGATCAGGCCGAACTCCACCGTGTACCAATACAGCCGCGCGAGGTATTGCAAGGCGTCCAAGCCCTCGGCCTTGAGGCCGCCGGCGCCAAAGGCCTGCATGTAGTCGGCGAAGGCCGGCTCGAACAGCAGCGGCACATGGCCGAACAGGTCGTGAAACAAGTCGGGCTCGACGATGTAGTCGAACTCCTCGGGCTTGCGCAGCCACACCGTCACCGGGAAACGCCGGCTGCTGAGCAGACGGAAAAACGCATGCTCGGGAATCAGCCCGGGAACCGCCACGATCTCCCAGCCCGTGGCTGCGCGCAGCCGCAGGGTGATGTCGGCAAACCGCGGAATGCCGTCGGCCGCGGCCAGATGCCCGAGGGCGTGCAAAAACTCCTCGCAAGCCCGTCCAGGCACCAGCGCCATCTGCCGCGCGTAAAGTCGCGCGAACAGCGCATGCTCGGCCGGCGTGTAGCGCTCCCAGTGCTGATCGCAGGTGTAGTCCGCATGGGCCTGGGCATAGTCGCCCCGCGGCGTGATGCTGGCCTCGCCATAGATCACGGGCGTGGTTGCAGCTGCGACTTGGTCACGCGCTGACGAGGTTTTCATGCTGATTCACACCTTCAGCCGAGCCATTTGTTGACCACGGTTTTGAATTCGCCGGAGCGAATTTCGAGGTTCAACCATTGGTCGACGAAGTCCTGAAAGGGAAGATCGTTGCCTGGGATCAGGTAGGCCTTCTCGCCATAGGTGAGCGGGTGGTTGGGGTTGACAGGGCACAACTGCGGATGCAGTTTGTGTTGCAACAGGGTCTCGGTTCCATCCGTCACCATCACATCGGTCTTGCCATCGACGAGTTGCTGAAAGATGGTGGTGTTGTCCGGATAGACGATGACCTCGGCGTGCTGCAAATGGTCCTTGGCAAACTGAAAGTTGGTTCCACCCGGATTCACGATCACACGCACATCGGGTTGGTCGATCTGCTGCAGGGTCTGGTACTTGTCCGCGTCGGCGCAGCGCGCAATCGGCGTCTTGCCGTCCACCATGTAGTGCGTGCTGAAGGCCGCCACTTTCTGCCGCGCCAGGGTGACCGAGATGCCACCCATCGCGATGTCGCATTTGCCCGCAATGAAATCCTGCATCAGTGTTGGCCAGGTGGTCTTGACGAAATCAACCTTGACCCCCAAAGCCTTGGCCAGCAGATGCGCCTGATCGATGTCGATGCCGACGTAGCTTCCATCCGGCTGCAGGTCGGTAAAAGGGCGATAGTCGCCGGTGGTGCACACGCGCAGCACCCCGCTTTTCTCGACGCGGCTCAGGGTGGAACTGGTGGAGCTGGGTTCGGCAGCGGCGGCTGTCAACGCGGTGAACGCGAGCCCAGCAGCCAAGGCGGCTGCCACCCTGGCGGCCAGGCGCCGCCAGGTTTCGATCTTCGCCATGCATGTCTCCTTGTTGTTTGCCGTTGATGTTTTGGCGAATTGATTATGCGGCACTTGGCAGCACGCCGCGCCGCATCTGGTCGAGTTCGATGCTCTCGAACAGGGCCTTGAAGTTGCCTTCGCCGAAGCCCTGATCGCCCTTGCGCTGGATGATCTCGAAAAAGATCGGGCCGATCACGGTCTGGGTGAAGATTTGCAGCAGCAGGCGCTTGTCGGGCTGCGTGGTGCCGTCGAGCAGGATGCGGTCGGCGCGCAGGCGGTCGACGCGCTCGTCGTGGCCGGGCAGGCGCTTGTCGAGCAGTTCGTAATAGGTGTCGGGGGTGTCGAGGAACTGCACGCCGGCGGCACGCAGGCCTTCCACCGTGGCGTAGATGTCATCGCTGGCCAGGGCGATGTGCTGGATGCCCTCGCCGTGGTAGAGGTCCAGATACTCCTGGATCTGGCCGGCCTTCTCCTGGCCTTCCTCGTTGATGGGGATGCGGATCTTGCCGCAGGGGCTGGTCATGGCCTTGCTTTTCACGCCGGTGACCCGGCCCTCGATGTCGAAGTAGCGAATCTCGCGGAAGTTGAACAGGCGCGTGTAGAAGTCGGCCCACTCGCCCATGCGGCCGCGGTGCACGTTGTGCGTCAGGTGATCGATCTCGATCAGTCCCGCGCCGGCGTGTTCGGCCGAGGCGCCATCCAGCGGCACGAAGTCCACGTCGTAGATGGAAATATCGCCAATGCCGCCCTGGCGCCCATCCTTGCCGCGCCAGCGGTCGACGAAGTAAATGACGCTGTCGCCGATGCCTTTGATGGCCGGGATGTTCAGCTCCATCGGCCCGCTGTGGGCGTCGAAGCCCCAGGCGCCCAGGTCTAGTGCGCGCTTGTAGGCGGCGGCTGCGTCGTCCACGCGAAAGGCAATGGCGCAGATGCTCGGCCCGTGCAAGCGGGCGAAGCGCTGGGCGAAGGAATCGGGCTCGGCGTTGACGATGAAGTTGATGCCGCCCTGGCGCCACAGCGTGACGTTCTTGTGCCGGTGGCGGGCGATGGCCCTGAAGCCGAGTTGGGCGAACAGTGCGCCGAGCTTTTCGGGCTCGGGCGCGGTGTACTCGACGAACTCGAAGCCATCGGTGCCCATCGGGTTGCTTGCAGTCGCAGCGGTCATGCGAATCTCCGTGAATACATCCGTTTTGTGCTATGCACTGTAAGCTGGACCAGGCGCACTTTTCTGGCGTTCTTTGGCTTATTCTGGCGGATATGCGCGAATAATCTGCGCGTTAACCGTCAAGCACGCATGCATCATGCAAACCATCAACCTGGATACTCTAGACCGTATCGATCGCACCCTGCTCAACCTGCTGCAGCGGGACGCGCGTTTGACTCAAGAACAGTTGGCCGAGCAAGTCGGGCTGTCTGCGTCGGCCGTACAGCGCCGCGTCAGGCGCATGGAGCAAGCGGGGATCATCCAGGGCTACCACGCCGCGGTGGACGCGCGCAGGCTGGGCCTGGATCTGAGCGCCATGCTCAGCGTGCGCCTGGAAAAGCACCGCGCCGAAAGCCAGCGCGCGCCGCTGGAAAGCTTTCGCGCCGCGGTGGAAACCTGGCCCGAGGTGGTGGAATGCCTGGCGCTGACCGGGGAGATGGACTACCTGCTGCGGGTGCATGTGCAGGACATGGAGCATTACGCCCATTTCGTGCTGCAGACCCTGCTCAAGCACGAGAGCGTGGAAGACGTGAAGTCCAGCTTCGTGCTGGCCCAGATCAAGCCCTATGCAGGCATTGCCCTTTAGAACAACGCTGAAAGAGGCTCTGGCTTCAAGCAGGCTGCGGGCGATGCAGGCCGAGCTTGATGGCGAAGTCGATCTGGCCCGTGGCGTTTTCCACCCATTCGTCCAGATGGCTGAACACGCTGTGGTGCGGCACCTTGAGGCAGGCCTCGGTTTCGCTGCCGGCCACATGCACCTCCATGCCGGCGCGGCGGGCGATGCGCATCATCGCCGCGTTCTGCGTCAGGCATTGCATGGTGAGGGTTTCGATGCCGCGGTTGCGCGCGAACATCGCCGCGCGTTGAAACAAGCGCGTGCCGATGCCCTTGCCACGTCCGCTTTGCAGCACCGACACGCCGATCTCGGCCTGGGAGGGCCGCGCCGGGTCGCAGGATATGGCGATGTGCGCCGCCGCGATCAGCTCCAGCTTGCGGCTGAAGACGCCGAAGATTTCATCGCGAACGAAATCGATGCGGTTGATGTAGACGCAAATTTGCGTGTCGCTCGCGGCGTAGCCGAAGCGCAGATAGCGATCGTCCTCTCCCAGCGCCAGGAAATGCGCCCGCAGTTCAGCCACGTGCTCCATGCCAATCGCACGAATGGGAACCGTCGCTTGGCCTTGCTGGTTGAAATACGGCAGAACCTGCACATCGGCATCAGGCGGCAAGTCGGGTTGCGCCAAAGGGGCCTGCTCATGGATGGGCATCATGCGTTCGCTTCGGTGATGCGAAGCCTCGATATATTGCAATGCACCAAATATAGGCTTGTTACGGCGGAATGCAAGTCCGAGGGCTATGCACGAGCGGACGTCCTAGGATGGTCGCCGTTCCGCCAATCGACGCTTCTTAGGGGCCTGCCGCTGCCCCGCCCCATCTCCTTCGGCCATTTTCCCTCTGCCATGCTCCTTTCCACCGCACCGACCGCAGCTCCTGCCCGGGTGATGTTGCGCGCCAAAATTCACCGCGCCACACTCACCGGGGCCGATCTGCACTACGAGGGCTCTTGCGGCATCGACCAGGCGCTGCTGGACGCCTGCGACATCATCCCCGGCGAGCAGATCGAGATTTACAACGTGACCAACGGCGCGCGCCTGAGCACCTACGCCATCGCCGAGCCCGCCGGCAGCGGGCGCATCACCTTGAACGGCTCGGCGGCGCGCCACGCCGCCATTGGCGACCTGCTCATCATTTGCACCTACGGCCCGATGGACGACGCCACGGCGCGTATCTTCCGCCCGCGCATCGCCCTGCTGGATGCGCGCAACGGCATCGCCTCCATGAAGACCTGAGCACTGCTGCGGCAGCGACCAGCCGCCGGCGCGGGCAACGCCAGCGTCATTTCTGCCCTGGGCAGCGGTTTCCAGCTTAGAATGCGTAGTTCCGGTTTTTTCGGCCGCCGGAACCATGGCCCCAGGGCCATGCCGCACGACCCGCAGTATTCACGCAGAATCCGCCCTCTCCGGAATCCGCCAGTGCAGCATGGATCCATTCCCAAGAAACCCGAAGACCCTGTGAGAGAGCCTGCCGCAGCATCCGAGCAGGACAAAAGCGCCACAACCCAGTGAATGAACCCACATCCATGAAAACCTTCAGCGCCAAACCGGCCGAAGTGACGCATGAGTGGTTTGTGATTGACGCGACGGACAAAGTCCTCGGCCGTGTCGCCAGCGAAGTGGCACGTCGTCTTCGCGGCAAGCACAAACCCATTTATACGCCTCACGTCGACACCGGCGACTTCATCATCGTCGTCAACACCGCCAAGTTGCGCGTCACCGGCAACAAAGCGGAAGACAAGATTTATTACCGCCACACCGGTTACCCCGGCGGCATCTACGCCACCCGCTTCAAGGACATGCAGGCCAAGCACCCCGGCCGCGCCCTGCAGTTGGCGGTCAAGGGCATGCTGCCCAAGGGCCCGCTGGGCTATGCCATGATCAAGAAACTCAAGGTCTATGCCGAGGCGGAACATCCGCACACCGCGCAGCAGCCCAAGAGCCTGGACCTTTAAGGAGCGGCCATGATTGGAGATTGGAATTACGGCACCGGCCGCCGCAAGAGTTCTGTGGCCCGCGTGTTCATGAAAAAAGGCAACGGCAACATCACCGTGAACGGCCTGGCGCTGCAAGAGTATTTCGGTCGCCAGACCTCCATCATGGTGGTCAAGCAGCCGCTGGTGCTGACGCAAAACGAAGCGCTGTTCGACATCAAGGTGAATGTGCGCGGTGGCGGCGAGTCCGGTCAGGCCGGCGCGGTGCGCCACGGCATCACCCGCGCGCTGATCGACTACGACGCGGCGCTCAAGTCGGCGCTGTCGAACGCTGGTTTCGTCACCCGCGACGCCCGCGAAGTGGAGCGCAAGAAAGTTGGCTTGCACGGCGCGCGTCGTCGCAAGCAGTTCTCCAAGCGCTAAGCAGCAAGCCCGGAACGATCGAGGCGCCAGGTTTCTTCGCCTCGATCCAGAAAAGCCCGTCCACGAGACGGGCTTTTTCATGCTTGCCCTGTTTTCGTTCCGGCCGCGCGTGAACCCAAGAACTTGAATCGTCCGGCGCCGAGTAAATTCCACAAACCTGGCAGCACACAGATTTGAGCCCGGTGCGGCGCCCGCCGCCGCCCGTTACCATGACAGCCCTCGACATATGGAGGTGATGGGATGAGCGCGGTGCGGATCGGAATCGTTGGCGGCACGGGCTACACGGGTGTGGAATTGCTGCGCCTGCTGCTGCGCCACCCGCAAGCCGAGCTGCTCGCCATCACCTCGCGCAAGGAAGCCGGGCAGCCCGTGGCCGACATGTTCCCCAGCCTGCGCGGCCATACCGATCTGCGCTTTTCAACTCCCGACGAGGCACCGCTGGCGCAGTGCGACCTGGTGTTCTTCGCCACCCCGCACGGCGTGGCCATGAACCAGGCGCACAGCCTGCTGGCCGCCGGGGTGCGCATCATCGATCTGGCCGCCGACTTCCGCCTGCGCGACACCGCCGCGTTCGAGCATTGGTACGGCATGCCGCATGCTTGCCCGGATTTGCTGGCCGAAGCCGCCTACGGCCTGCCCGAACTCAACCGCGAGGCCATCCGCAAGGCGCGCATCGTCGCCAACCCGGGTTGCTACCCCACCACGGTGCAGATCGGCTTCGCCCCGCTGTTGCGCACGGCGGGGCTGGTGGACGGCGCGCACCTCATCGCCAATTGCGCGTCAGGCGTCTCGGGCGCTGGGCGCAAGGCGGAACTGGGCAACCTGTTCGCCGAGGCCGCCGACAATTTCAGGGCCTATGGGGTGAAGGGCCATCGCCACGGGCCGGAAATCAATCAGGAGCTGCGCCGCATCGCCGGCCTGGCCGACGCCGACGCCAGCCTGAACTGCCTGTTCGTGCCGCACCTGGCGCCGATGATTCGCGGCATGCACAGCACCCTGTATGCGCGCCTCACGCCCGAAGGGCAAAAGCTCGATTTGCAGGATTTGTACACGCGCTTTTACGCGAACGAGCCCTTCGTCGACGTACTCCCCGCAGGAAGCGCGCCGGATACCCGCAGCGTGCGTGGCGCCAATGTGTTGCGCCTGGCGGTGCACAAACCCACGCCCGACACCGCCATGCTGCTGGTGACGCAAGACAATCTCACCAAGGGCGCCTCGGGCCAGGCGGTGCAAAACATGAACCTGATGTTCGGCCTGGCCGAGACCACGGGGCTGGATGGACTCGCGCTTCTGCCCTGAAGCGCCCCCGAGGCCTGCGGCGGGTTTTCACACCGCCCACGCTGGCTCGGGCAGTTGCGGCCTAAAATAAGAGCGTATCCAGGAGAAAACCATGAGCGCAGTCATGCAAGACAGCATTGCCCCTTCAGCCGCCACGGCCGAGATGCCCAGCCCGCTGCTGTTCACCGACAGCGCCGCGGCCAAGGTCAAGGAACTGATCGACGAGGAAGGCAACGCCGACCTCAAGCTGCGCGTGTTCGTGCAGGGCGGCGGCTGCTCCGGCTTCCAGTATGGCTTCACCTTCGACGAAGCGGTGAACGACGACGATCTGCAATTGGCCAAAAACGGCGTCACCCTGCTGATCGATGCGGTGAGCCTGCAATACCTCACCGGCGCCGAGATCGACTACAAGGAAGGTTTGGAAGGCGCGCAGTTCGTCATCAAGAACCCCAACGCGACCACCACCTGCGGTTGCGGCTCGTCGTTCTCGACCTGAGTCCAGAGTTTTTTCCTTGTGCGCTTTGTGCGCTGAAAAGCCGCCTTCGGGCGGCTTTTTCGTCGGCGCCGTGTTTGCGCTGCTGCGAAAGCTTGGCGCTCAGGCCGGGTAGATGGCGCCGAGAACCCGCAGCCCGCGCGCGCCGGTGACCTCGGGCACATTACCCGGCAGCCCGGCCAAGGTTTGCGCAGCGAGCCAGGCGAAGGCCGCCGCTTCGACCTGCTGCGGCGGCAGGCCGCGTGTGGATGACGCCAGCACGTCGACCCCGGGAAGCTGGGCGCGCAGCCGGCGCATGAGGTCGGCGTTGAAGGCGCCGCCGCCACACACCAGCAGGGTCTTGGCCGCAGGCAGATGGCGGTGCAGGGCTTGCGCTGCGCTTTGCGCCGTGAGTTCGGCCAGCGTGGCCTGCACGTCCTGTGGCGCGGCGGCGTGCTCGGCCATGGGCGCGGCGTGCATAGCCAGCTCCAACCATTGCAACTGGAAATGGTCGCGCCCGGTGCTTTTCGGCGGTGCGGCCTGGAAATGCGCGTCGGCCAGCAAGGCCTGCAGCAGGCCCGGCAATACCGCTCCGCTGGCTGCCCAGGTGCCGTTGGCGTCGTAGTCCTGGCCCAGGTGGCGCAGCGCCCAGGCGTCGAGCAGGGCGTTGGCGGGGCCGCTGTCGAAGCCGGTCGTGTGACCCTCGGTGTCGATCAAGGTGAGGTTGGCGATGCCGCCGAGATTGAGCACGGCCAGGGCTTCCTCCGGCTGCCAGAATACGGCGCGGTGGAAGGCCGGCACCAAGGGCGCGCCCTGGCCACCTGCGGCCATGTCGCGGCTGCGAAAGTCGGCCACCACGGCGATGCCGCAGCGCTCGGCCAGCAGCGCCGGGGCGTTGATCTGCACGGTGTAGCCGCAGTCGGGCCGGTGGCGCACGGTCTGGCCGTGGGCGCCGATGGCGGCAATCTGCGCCGCCTGCAGGCCGGTGGCCCGCAGCAAGTCGGCCACCACCTCGGCATACAGCGTGCTGAGCTGGACAGCGGCAAGATGGGTGCGGTGGATTTCGTCCGCGCCCGCTTGATTCAGCGCGGCAAGCTCGGTGCGCAAGGCCGCTGGGAAAGGGCGGTGAGCATGGCCGAGCACGCGCAGCGGTGGCGCGGCGACCTGCGCGGCGTGTTGCGGAACGGGCCCTGTGTGGACGGCCTGGGCAGCCTGAGCCTTGGGCAGTTGCAGCACCACGCCATCGACCCCGTCGAGCGAGGTACCCGACATCAGGCCAATGGTGAACTGCATGAGTTGCGTGAGCTGCGAGCCGCGCGGCTGGGCCATGCAAGCGGCGTCCCTGGGGTGGTTGCGGGCGCTGCGGCCGAATGCGCTCAGTCGGCCTGCGTCGAGGGCACGAGTTTCGTGGCACTGGCCAGACGCGAGCCCGAACCCGCCGCCTGTGCGAGCTGGGTGCTGAGCAAGGCGGTGGCGGCCATGAAGCTGGCGCGCTCGCCACTCGGCAAAGCCTGGCTGGGCGGCACGTATTGCGCCATTTTCAGGGGGTCGACCACCTGGCCCTTGACTTGGAACTCGAAGTGCAGATGCGCTCCAGTGGACCAGCCGGTGTTGCCCGATTTGGCGATGATCTGGCCGGCCGTGACCTGCTGGCCGGCATGCACATCGAGCTTGCTGAGGTGGGCGTACACCGTCTCGAAACCACCTGGATGGTCGATTTTCACGATATTGCCGTAGCCCGTTTCCTGCCCCGCCTTGACCACGCGGCCGTCGGCCACCGTGCGCACCGGGGTGCCGATGGCGGCTTGAAAATCGACCCCTTCATGCAGCTGCGTGCGCTTGACCACGGGGTCGAAACGCATGCCGAAGCGGGAGGTGATTTTCGCCCCTGGCATGGGCGAGGCGAGGAACACGCGGTTCAGGCTATGGCCCTGCGGGGTGTAATAGGACGCCAGCCCGGGCGCGCCGCGCGGTGCGAACCACAGCGCCTGCACGCTCTTGCCGCGGCTGGTGATTTCGGCGGCGAGCACTCGACCGGTCCGCACCGGACGGCCGTCCACCGTGAGCATCTCGTAGACCACGGCGAAGCGGTCGCCGCGACGCAGATCGCGCTTGAGGTTGAGGCGGTCGGCAAAGATGCGTCCGAGCTGCGCCGTCACGGTGGAAGGCAGGTCGGCACTTTGCGCAGCGCTGGCCAGCGTGCCGCGTATTTCGCCCGCGGCCATGCGGTTCTGGGTCCGCAGGGCCAGCGGCGTGAGGGTCTTGGACCAGCCGTCGGCTGAAGGCAACAGGGTCAGCCGCTGCCAAACGGCGTCGGCCGGGGCGGCCAAATCAGCCTGCACCCCTTTGGGGGATGCCTTGGTAGACGGCGTGTCTGCCGCCGTTCGTTGCGGCGCCAAGGCCAGGTTGCCCTGCAGCTGGCGAAGCTGCCCGGCGCTGTCGACCTGGGCTGAAATTTCGGTGCCGGCATTGCTCAGCACCAGGCTGCGCATCTGGCTGTCGGCGCTGAGTTGGCGCAAGGTGGCCGGATCGGTCACGCCCAGACGTTTGAGCAGGGTCTGCACCGTATCGCTGCGGTTGACTTGGGTCGTGCGGTAGAGCACGACCGGCTGATCGTCCAGCGCCTGCGCCTGAGACGCGGCATCGGTCTGCAGGGCGATGGTCAGGGTGGTTTGCGGGCTGAGCGCCGGGTCGGGTGCGCCGGGAGCGATGGCGTAGGCGGCGATGCCGCTGCCCATCAGCGCCAGGCCCACGGCCAGCGCCACGCGCCGGGGATGGGCCTGCAGGACATCGCGCGCAGCGCGGCTGGACTGGGCGAGTTCCCCACGCATGGCTTGCAGGCATGCACGGAACGTCTGCGGGGACGGCAGGCGAGTCATCGGCTTCACCCCTGTTGCTGGCTGGTGCCGCGCGCGCCTGGCGTGCCCGAGGCGTTCACGCTGGCCACCTCGGGCCCGGGAACCAGGGCCAGCATCTGCCGTGGTGTGGCGGTCTGGGCGAAGAATTCGGTGCGCAAGGCGGCTGGAACCGACATGCCCTTGGGCGAGTAATGCGCAATGGTCAGCGGATTGACCGGGGTGCCGTTGACGAAAAACTGGAAATAGAGGTGCGGCCCGGTGGACCAGCCGGTGTTGCCCGACAGCGCCACCACTTCGCCCTGCTTCACCTGCTCGCCCACATGCACCTCGAACTTGCTCAGATGCGAATAGATGGTGGCGAAGCCGTCGGGATGCACCACCTTCACATACTTGCCGTAGCCCGTGCCCCAGCCGGCGTAGACCACGCGGCCGTCGGCAATGGTCTTGACCGGCGTGCCCACGGGAATGGCGAGGTCGATGCCTTTGTGGAACTCGTGGAAGTGCAGAACGGGATTGGTGCGCCAGCCCCAGCCCGAGGTGATGCGGTCATACGGCAGCGGCGACAGCAGGAAGGCGCGCGCCAGACTGCCGCCCTTGGGGTTGTAGTAACCGGCGGCCTGCGGGTGACCCGGCGGGCTGAACCAGACGGCTGAATGCACATGCCCCTGGTTGATGATTTCGGCCGAGACGATGCGCCCCACGCGCAGCACCTGCCCCTGGGCTTCATACACGCGGTAGGCCACGGTGAAGCGGTCGCCCGGGCGCAGGTCGCGGCGGAAGTTCACCTCTCCGGCGAACAGGTTCACCATTTGGGTGGCGACGGAATCGGGCATGCCGGCGGCGTCGGCCGCGGCGAAGAGGGTGCTCCGGACCACGCCGGTGGCCATGCGCAACTGCGCCTGCGCGGTCTGTTGCGTGACCTCGCTCTGGAAAGCGCCGTCCGGCTGCGACACCAGCGTCAGCAGGCGCCAGGGCTGCTCCGCGGGCTGAGCCGGCGCCAGGTTTGCGCTGTGCACAGCCGCGGATTGGTCCTTCGCTGTCAGCGCCTTGGTCACCTGCGGCAGGCGCGCCTGCAAGCGCACCAGTTCACCCAGGCTGTTGACCTGGGCCGTGACCACGTGGCCCGGCTCTGCGAGCAGGGCGTGCAGATCGGCATTGGCGGCAAGCTGGCGCAGCTGGGCCGGGTCCGTGACCTGCAGGCGGCGCAGCAGCGACTCCACGGTGTCGCCAGCCTGGACATAGGCCGTGGCGTAAACCGATGGGGGCTGGTCTTCGAGCGCCTGCGCCTGCGGCGTGAGGTCGAGCGACAGCGGCACGGTCAGCGTGGTGGCGGGCGGCAACTGGGGCTGGGGGCCGTATTCGGCCAGGCCGAACGCGGTGGCGCTGGTCAGGAGCAGGACTGAACCCACGGCGGCGGTGACGCGCCCAGGATGACCTTCGACCGCTTCACGCAGCTGAAGCATGCCAGCGCGTAGCTGGGCCGAAGTTTTCGCGATAAAACTCATGCGCACTCCTTGAATGTCGAGTGGCGGAACAACCGGTCGGCATCAGCCAACCAGGGCGAAGGGGGTGGAGCGCACCGCGCCATGAAACGGCGGACGATGCCGGACGACAGCCGGTTCAAGCCGTTCTCCGCCGCAGCGGGTGGAGAAGGCCGCCGGATGCGGCTCCAATACACTGCTAGACCTGCGCGATGTTGCGTGTGCTCACGAGAGCCAGGCTGCAGGGCGGCGCCGAGTTTAACAGCCGTTTCACGCGAAAATCCACATAAGTCCATGGCTGATTCCTTTGCTCACAAACCTGACGCCCCACACGGCGCCTCCGCGTCCCGCCCTTCCCTGGGGGCAACCCAGACGCCGCCTCTGAACCCGGAACAGATCCAGGCGGTACGGCAAGCCCTGGCCGTGACCAAGCGCGGCTGCGCCGAACTGCTGGTGGAAGCCGACTGGGTTGCCAAGCTCAGCCGCAGCGCCGCCACCGGCCTGCCGCTGCGCATCAAGCTCGGCCTCGACCCCACGGCGCCGGACATCCACATCGGCCATACCGTCGTTCTCAACAAGCTTCGGCAGCTGCAAGATCTGGGCCATACGGTCATTTTTCTGATCGGCGACTTCACCTCGCGCATCGGCGACCCGTCCGGGCGCAACGCCACGCGCCCGCCGCTGACCATCGAGCAGATCAAGACCAACGCCGAAACCTATTACGCCCAGGCCAGCCTGGTGCTCGACCCGCAGAAGACCGAGGTTCGCTACAACTCCGAGTGGAGCGAGCCGCTGGGGGCCGACGGCATGATTCGCCTCGCCGCCAAGTACACCCTGGCGCGGCTGCTGGAACGCGACGACTTCACCCAGCGCCACAAGGCGGGCATCCCCATCGCCATGCACGAGCTGCTCTACCCATTGATGCAGGGTTACGACTCGGTCGCGCTCAAAAGTGATCTGGAACTGGGCGGAACCGACCAGAAGTTCAACCTGCTGGTCGGGCGCGAGCTGCAAAAAGAATACGGCCAGGAGCCGCAATGCATCCTGACCATGCCCCTGCTGGAAGGGCTGGACGGCGTGGAGAAGATGTCCAAGTCCAAAGGCAATTACATCGGCATTCAGGAGCCGCCCGCGACCATGTTCGCCAAGCTGCTGTCGATCAGCGACGTGCTGATGTGGCGCTATTTCGAGCTGTTGTCGTTCCGACCGCTGGAGGAGATCGCCGCGCTCGAGGCCGAGGTGGACGCCGGTCGCAACCCGAAAGACGCCAAGGTGATGCTGGCACGCGAGATCGTCGCCCGCTTCCACAGCGCCGCTGCTGCCGACGCCGCGCAGGCCGACTTCGAGCTGCGCGCCCGCGGCGGCGTGCCGGACGACATTCCCGAATTACGCCTCAGCCTGCCGGCAGACGGCCTGAGCCTGCCAGCCGCGCTGAAGCAGGCCGGACTGGTGCCCTCCACCGCCGAGGCCCTGCGCATGATCGAGCAGCGCGGCGTGCGCGTGGACGGCGCCGTGGCCGAAGACCGCGCGCTGAAACTGGGTGCCGGCACCGTGGTGCTGCAGGTGGGTAAACGCAAATTTGCGCGGGTGACGCTGGGCTGAACAACACCGGGCAGCGAGCTGAGCAGCCTGCCAGCCTGCGGCAAGGTGAGACGTTTTTGGTCTGCGGGTGACGCGAACCGTCACCCGCAAGGGTGTTCAGGCGCGCTTGACCAGCCGGATCAGGAACAGCAGCACGATGGCACCCAAGGTGGCGACGATGAGGCTGGGGAGGATGCCGCCGCCGGGGAACAAGCCCAGCAGGCGGAAGAGAAAGCCGCCGAGGAAGGCGCCAACGACGCCGACCACCAAGTCGCCCAGGAGGCCAAAGCCGCTGCCTTTGGTGATTTTTCCTGCCAACCAGCCGGCGATGATGCCGATGATGAGAAAACCGATCAAGCTCATGGTGTTTCCTTTGGGTCAGGTGCAGCTTGCCGCAGGGAAATTCCCCGGACTGATTCGGCGCAGCCTAAAGGCTGTGGCAGTGAACCGCAAGCATGATCACAGCATCGTCCCCGCCACTTGGCTCAAGGCCCGTTCCGCCAGGCGGGCATAGAGCGCGGCGCCGAGCGGCAGCACCGCGTCGTTGAAGTCGTAGCGCGGGGTGTGCAGGAAGCCGCCGGCCTCGCAGCCCTGGCCCAGCCGCAGGTAGGCGCCAGGCCGGGCCTGCAGCATGAAGGCGAAGTCTTCGGCGCCCATGCTGGGTGGCAGGTCGCGCACCACGGCGGCGTCGCCCACCAACTCGGCGGCCACTTCGGCGGCGTAATGCGCGACTTGCGGCGTGTTGATGGTGGCGGGGTAGATGCGTTCGTAGTGCAACTCGGCACTGGCGCCGAAGGCCTGCGCGACTGATTGCACGATGCGGCCGAGGCGCTTTTCCACCAGCGCCTGCACCTCGGCGCGAAAGGTGCGCACCGTGCCCACCAGAGTGACCTGGCGCGGAATCACGCTCATGGCAGACAGGTCGCCGCCCTGCATGGCGCAAATGCTGACCACGGCTTCGTCGAGCGGGTTGACGTTGCGGGCGACGATGCTCTGCACCGCGGTGATGATGTGGGCCGACACCAGCACCGGGTCGATGGTCATATAGGGGTGCGCGCCGTGCCCGCCTTCGGCGGTGACCTTGATGGTGATGCGGTCGGCCGCCGCCATCATCGGCCCGGGTGTGAGGCCGATGCGCCCGGGTGGCAAGGCCGGCCAGTTGTGCATGCTGAACACCCAGTCGGTCGGGAAGCGCTCGAACAGGCCGTCGTCCATCATCGCCTTGGCCCCGCCCAGGCCCTCCTCGCCGGGCTGGAAGATGCAGTGCACGGTGCCGGCGAAGTTGCGCGTGGCGGCCAGGTAGCGCGCCGCGCCCAGCAGCATGGCGGTGTGGCCGTCGTGGCCGCAGGCGTGCATCACCCCGCCCTTGCTGGAGCGCCAGGGAAAGTCGTTGTCTTCCTTGATGGGCAGGGCGTCCATGTCGGCCCGCAGGCCGACGGCGCGCACGCAGGACTCGGCGGCTGCGCCCTCGGGCACATCCGGGCAGGGTTTCGCGTCCAGGCGCCCCCGGATCACGCCGACCACTCCAGTGCGGCCGACGCCGGTGTGGACCTCGTCCACGCCATAGCGGCTCAGTTCAGTCGCGACGAATTGCGCCGTGCGATGCTCCGCGAAACCGAGTTCGGGATGGGCATGCAGGTCACGTCGGACGCGCGTGAGCTCAGCGTGGTAGTTGCTGATGTGCTGGATGGGGCCGGTGAGATTCCACATGACGCGTCAAAAAAAGGGCCGGCACTCGACCGGCTCCTTTCATTGGAGCACTGTGCCCGCCTCACCGCAAACCCCACTCGCCCATAGCTGCATTGGCGCAACAGGTTTGCTGCGTCAGCGGCGCGAAGCGGATCACTTCTTCCCGTACTGCGCCACCAGATAGGCGATGATGGCTTTCTGGTCCTCCTCCTTGATCGGGGCGCCCATGACTTTGACCATCTTGTTCATTGTGGCGGTCCAGCCCTTTTCATCGAGGAAGGGCGAATTCATCCGGATGTAGTCCAGGCTGTGGCACATCACGCAATTGGCGGCCACCAGGTCCTTGCCGGCGCCGGGGGCGAGTTGCACGCGCGATTCGTCGGCCGCGGCCGCGCCGAGGCAGGCCAGCAGCAGGCCGGGAACGGCAATCATGTGTCGGAGTTTCATCGCTTCATTCCTCAGGCAATGTGCAGGTCGACCTTCTGCACCACGTTGTGGTTGTAGCCGGCAGGGTTCCAGATCAGGCTGAAGGTCTGGGTGCCGCCGGCCGCGTTGGTGGCGCGCGCCATCACGCTGGCCGCCCCTTTTTTGCGCGGGGTGTAGGGATAGCTGAACTGGCGCCAGGAGTATTTGCCCAGGTCCTGCCCGAGCCGGGCGTCGCGCCAGCTGCGGCCGCCGTCTTCCGACACCTCCACCAGCACGATGCCGCGGCCGTCGTCCCACGCGATGCCCTTGAGCTCGTGCGTGCGTCCGGCGGCCAGCTTCGCCCCGGGCTGGATGTTGGTGAACAGGGAATTGACCACGATGCTGGTGATCGGGGTGTTGGTGCCGCCCGGGCTTTCCTGCGAGACGAAACGATCGATGGCCGGGAACTTGCCCAGCGGCACGCGGTAGGCCGGGTTCATCCAGAACCCGCTCCACGGTTTGGAAACGACCTGGATTTCATCGATCATCTTGACCCAGTAAGTTGCCGTCCAGCCCGGCACCACCAGGCGCAGCGGATAGCCGTTGTGCACCGGCAGGGGCTGGCCGTTCATCTCCCAGGCCAGGATGGTGTTGTCATCCAGCGCCTTCCATACCGGCAGGCTCTTGATGAAGTCCGGCGTCTTGTCCAGCGCCCCCTTGTCGGCGCCGTTCAAGGACACTTCGATGGCCTCATGCTTCACTCCAGCCTTGGCCAGCACGTCCTTCAGGCGCACCCCCTTCCAGCGCGCATTGCCCATGGCGCCGTAACTCCATTCCACACCTGGCACATGGGGCTCGAAAAAGCCGCGCCGGTTGCCCGAACACAGGCACAGCGCGACCAGTTCGACCTGTTCGAACTGGGTTTTCAAATCCTGCATGGAAAACTCCACCGGGGTATTCGCGGCATCCCCGCCAATCTTGAGTTTCCAGCTGTTTTCGTCCGGCGCCTGGGGGATGTCGGCCAGATGCCAGCGCACGAAAAAGGCATCATTCGGCGTCAGGGCCTCGTTGAAATACTCCACCGGCGTTTCATAATTGGCGGGCCGATAGGTGCGTTTGATCAGCGGCCTCTTGCCGGGCAGGGCGTGCAGAACGGATTCCGCCACGTCACCGCTCGGGAGCTGGGGGGTTGGAATATCGAACAGACCGGCCGCCTGGGCCCAGGCTGGTAGCGTCAGGCCGGCACCCGCCGCACCGGCCGCCTTGAGAAAATCTCGGCGTTGTTTCATTGCTTTCCTCGGGGTTTATTGATCACAGTGACTTAGGCCATCAGCAGAAAATACAAACCAGAGTATGCGGAAGCCCTTCCGGTGTATTTGGTTACTGATTGTCGAATATTGAAACATTTAATCGGATCTTTCATCCGGTATATCCCTGATAGCGAACCCCCCGGTCAGTGGCGTCGCCCGGGTTCGACAGCGCCTCCCACTCGACCAGCAGGATGCGGGGCGGGCACCAAGGCGCCCCAATCCAGGAACTGTCTGGCAAGGCGGTCGCCGCTGCATCCTCCTGGTCATGCTTTCTACTTTCTATGATGATGCCTTTGCCCAGACGCAAACCCTCGATGCAACCTCTCTCCAAGACCATCTCTGCGATCGACCTGGCCTCACGCAGCGTGCAAGCCGTCTGGCATCCCTGCACGCAGATGAAGCGGCACGAGGGTGCGCCGCCGCTGGAAATCGTGCGGGGGGAAGGGGTGTGGCTGATCGACGCGCAGGGCAGGCGCATTCTGGATGCGGTGAGTTCCTGGTGGGTGAATGTGTTCGGCCACAACCAGCCGCAGATCAAGACGGCGATTGCGGCGCAGATGGACCGCATCGAGCATGTGATGCTCGCCGGCCTGACGCACGCGCCGGTGGTGGAGTTGTCGGAGCGCCTGCTTGCGCGCACCGGCCTGGGCCACGCGCATTACGGCAGCGACGGCGCCAGCGCCACCGAGATCGCGCTGAAGATGAGCGCGCATTACTGGCGCAATGGCGGCCGGCCGCAGAAGAACCAGTTCATCGGCCTGGCTGGCGGCTACCACGGCGAAACCGTGGGCGCGCTGGCCGTGACCGACGTGCCGCTGTTCCGCCAGAGCTACGCGCCGCTGGTGCGCGTGGCCGCCACCGTGCCGGTACCCGACATGCGCCGCAAGCCTGCGCAACTAAGCGAAGCCGAGTGGGTGGCGCATTGTGCCGCCGCGCTGGAGCAGCACCTGCAGGAGCATGCCGAGCGCACCGCCGCGCTCATCGTTGAACCGCTGGTGCAATGCGCTGCCGGTTTCGTGTTCTACCCGCCCGCCTACCTCGCCCGTGCGCGCGAGCTGTGCACGCAATACGAGGTGCATCTGGTGGCCGATGAAATTGCCGTGGGCATGGGGCGCAGCGGCCGTTTTCTTGCCAGCGAGCAAGCGAACGTGCGGCCCGACTTCCTCTGCCTGAGCAAGGGCCTGACCGGGGGCTACCTGCCGCTGTCGGTGGTGCTCACCACCGACACGGTGTACGCCGCGTTCTATGACGACGATGTCGCGCGCGGCTTTCTGCATTCGCATTCCTACACCGGCAACCCGCTGGCCTGCAGCGCGGCGCTGGCGACGCTGGAGCTTCTCGACGACGCCCGCCTCGCCGCCAACCGCGACCTGGCCGCGCGGCTCGACGCCATCTTCGCCCCGCTGCACGCCCATCCGCGCCTGGCGCATGCGCGGCACATCGGCCTGATCTGGGCCTGGGACGTGACGGACGCCCCGGCCGACTTCGCCCGCCGCTACGCCGCCGCGGCGCTGGCACGGGGTGCGCTGTTGCGCCCCATCGGCAACACGCTGTATTTCATGCCGCCTTACGTCATCGACGAGGCCGCCGCCATGCACTTGCGCGACGCCGCACTGGGGGCGCTGGATGCGGTGCCGATGGAATCGCGCGCGCCAACACCGAGCCCCCTGCACGACGGCACCGCAGTCACGCCACAAGCTGCGCTGCCATGAAGCGGCGAGCTTGCCATCCGGCACCGCGGGGGGATGCGCTCCCCGGCATCCATCGCCCCACCCCATGGCACAACGGACAAGAACCGCGATGAACGACCGCCCTGCCCCCGCCTGGTTCATCGCCGGCACCGACACCGAAATCGGCAAGACCCTGGTGGCCTGCGCGCTGCTGCACAAGCTGCGCGCGAAATTTCCGCGCGTGGTCGGCGCCAAGCCGGTGGCGGCGGGCCTGGAGCCTTCCGGCGTGAATGCCGATGTGCGCGCGCTGCGCGCCGCCAGCAATGTGCCCGTGCCTGCCGAACTCGACAACCCCTATGCCCTGGCCGAGCCGGTGTCGCCCCATCTGGCGGCCCGGGCCGAGGGCAAGGTCATCGACCTGCATCGCATCGCCAGCAGCGTGGCGCGGTTGCGGACGATGGCCGACGCCGTGGTTGTCGAGGGCGTGGGCGGCCTGCTGGTGCCGCTGTCCGACACCGCCGACGGCGGCGATCTCGCCCGCCTGCTGCGCCTGCCGGTGGTGCTGGTGGTGGGGCTCAAGCTCGGCTGCCTGAACCACGCGCTGCTGACGCAGGAAGCCATCGCCACGCGCGGCCTGCATTTCGCCGGCTGGGTCGGCAACCAGATCGACCCCGACATGCTGCGCGCCGACGACAACCTCACCACCCTGCGCAGCCGCCTGCGCGCGCCCTGCCTGGGCGTGATCCCCCACATGGCGGAGCCCGATGCCGCGCAAGCTGCGAGTTTCCTGGAGTTGCCGACCTGAGGGGAAACGCTGGGCAGTTTTTGCGGAACAGTTTCAAATCCAAAACTCAGCACCCGCCATGCATCCGCTATTCAACGACCAAGGGAAACCGGCAAGCGGCCAGTACCGAAATTTCTGGCAACCCGATGCTGCGCTGGCACACTGGGATCAATGACTGGATTAATGGGTCTGGAGCGGCGCCGTCCCGTTGATTACCGCCCCCACGCGGACGCAGACTACGCTGGACATACATCGCATTAGTTCTTTGAATACACGTAGAAAATTATGGTAAATCCTGATTTTTACGCGGATCGATCCCTATTCTGTTCGCGGTAGCCTGCGGGAAGTCGTGCCGAATTCGACACTCCATTCCCCCGTTTTTGAGCCCACGCCATGCGTGAATTCCTGCTCTCTTACATTGTCAAGCCACCATGGCACCTGATTTCTCCGCCGACCTCGACGCCCTCGACGCCGCGCACCTGCGCCGCAAACGCCGTGTGGTGACGCAATACGACGGCGCGCATCTGACGGTGGGCGGCCGTGCCATGCTGGCGTTCTGCGGCAACGATTACCTCGGCCTGGCGCAGCACCCGGCGCTGATCGAGGCGGCGCAAAACGCCGCGGCGCGCTGGGGCGTGGGGGCCACGGCGTCGCCGCTGGTCTGCGGCCACAGCGGCGCGCACGAGGCGCTGGAGCAGGAGCTTGCGGCCTTCGTCGGCTTGCCGCGTGCGCTGTATTTCTACGCGGGTTTCCCGGCCAATGTGGGCATCGTTCCGGCGCTGGTGGAGCGCGGCGACGCGGTGTTTTCCGATGCGCTGAACCACGCCTGCCTGATCGACGGCGCAAGGTTGAGCCGCGCCGAAGTGCAGGTGTACGCCCATGCCGATGTCGATGCCTTGGACAAGTTGCTGGCGGCAAGCCGCGCCCGCCGCAAGCTGGTGCTGACCGACGCCGTGTTCAGCATGGACGGCGACCTCGCCCCGCTGCGCGCCATGCTGGCGCTGTGCGAGCGCCATGACGCCCTGCTGCTGATCGACGACGCCCATGGCTTCGGCGTGCTCGGCCCCGAGGGGCGCGGCACGGCGGCGCACCTGGGCCTGCGCAGCCCGCACCTCGTCTACATGGCCACGCTGGGCAAGGCCGCGGGCGTGGCGGGCGCCTTCGTCGCCGGCGACGATGCGGTGGTCGAGTGGATCATGCAGCGCGCGCGCAGCTACATCTTCGCCACCGCCGCGCCCGCCCTCATCGCCGAGACCCTGCGCGCCAGCCTGAAGCTGATTGCCGCCGAGAGCTGGCGGCGCGAACGCCTGCGGACCCTGGCGGCACGGCTGCAATCGAGCGCAGCGCACTTGCCGGCCGGCTGGACCCTGGGCGCGTCCAGCACCGCCATTCAGCCCATCCTGATTGGCGACAACGCCGCCACGTTGGAGGCCATGGCGGCGCTGTGGCGCGACGGCCTGTGGGTGCCCGCCATCCGCCCGCCCACCGTGCCGCCCGGCACCGCGCGCCTGCGCATCAGCCTGTCGGCCGCGCATACGGTGGAGGACGTGGAGCGGCTGATTGCAGCGCTGGTGCGGCTGCAGGCCACTGCCTAGCGCCAGCTCAGTCCGCCGCGCCTGCCAGCGCCTTTTCGATGCGCCGGTCGGGCACCAGCCACATCGGCGCCGCGGCCACATACACCGCCTGCGCAGCGCGGGCGACCATGGCGAGAGGGCGATGCCGAGCACGTCCAGCGGCGGCGGGAGCTTGCCCTTCCAGTCGCGCCCGATGGCGTTGCCCAGTGTGGTGGAGCCGGCGGCGATGATGGTTCGCTGCAGCAGCCAGTAGGCCAGCGCGGCCAACAGCAGCACCACGCCGTGCGGCACCTTCAGATCCAGCACCATGATGGCGATGACGCCGTCGCTGAAGGCTTCGAGTCGGTTCTTGCCCATGCCGCGCTCCCTGTTCTGGACCGGGGAATTTTCGCGGACGGGGCCGCCTCAGTCGCGGGGCCACGCTTGCAAATGGGCGGCGCGGATGTCCACCGTGAGTTCCTGGCCGAGGCTCAGGGCGTGATGGTCGGCGAGGCGGTAAGGCGCGCGCAGCCACAGCAGAGCGTCGCCGCAACGCAAGGCGGCGGTGGTGTCGGCGCCGCGCACCATGAGGTGTTCGACGCGGCCGAGCACCGGGTTCTCGCTGGGGCGCAGCTCCTGCTGCTTGATGGGCGGCAGCCGCACATCGTCGGCCGACACCACCCAGTCCACCTTGCTGCCGGGCGCGAGTTGCGTGCGTTGCGGCACCCGCAGGGTGAGCGCTGCTTCGTCCCAGCGCAGCAGGGTGCAGGCGCATTGCGGCTCGTGCTTGAGCACGGTGGCGCTGAAGCGGTTGCGGTAGCCGAGCAGCGCCGCTGCCTGGATGCTTTGCGGCCGGGCGAAGACCTCGCGCGGCGTGCCTTGCTGCACCACGCGGCGCCCGGCGAGCAGCACCATCCAGTCCGCCATGGCGGCGAGATGGGCGTCGTGCGTGGCGGCCAGCGCGGGGATGGACAAGCGGTGCATGCGCGACACCAGCTCGGCCATGACGTCGTCGCGGGTGCTGGCGTCGAGCGCCGAGGTGGGCTCGTCCAGCAGCAGGATTTGCGGCTTGCGCGCCAAGGCCCGCGCCAGCGCCACGCGCTGCTGCTGTCCGCCGGAGAGCTGCGCCGGGCGCAGATCGGCCTGCGCCGCCAGGCCCACGGCGGCCAGCAGCTCGCACGCCGCATGGTGTTGCGCGGGCAGGCTGCCGCCCAGGGCGTAGGCCACGTTTTCCCAGGCGCGCAAATGCGGGAACAAGGCATGGCCTTGGGGCAGATAGCCCACCGGGCGGCGCTGCGGCGGCAAGCCGTCGAACGGCGTGGTGCGCGCCGGCACCAGCCCGGCGATGGCCTTGAGCACGGTGCTCTTGCCTTCGCCGCTGGCGCCCAGCAGGACGGTGAAGCCGCGCACCGTGAAGTCGGCATCGAGCACGATGGGCTGGCGAATCGAAGCGCGTATCTGCATCGCCCCCTGGCCGGCACGCATGGGCATGGGCTCACCCTCGCGCATACGGCCGGCGCGACAGTGCGCCCATCAGCAGCGGCAGCGGCAGGCCGATGAGAAAGAACAGCCACAACAGCGGATAGACGGCCGACAGTCCGGTGTCTTGCAGGTTCACCCAGAGCTTCACCGGAATGCCTTGCGGGTAGTAGGCGACGATGAGCACGATGCCGAATTCACCCAAGGCGCGTACCCAGGCCAGCGCCACGCCCGCCCCCAGGCCCAGGCCCGCCAGCGGCACGGTGATGCGCCAGAACGTGCGCCAGGGCGATTGCCCGAGGGTGAGCGAGATTTGCTCCAGCTCGCGCGGCACGCCCTCGAACGCCGAACGCGCGGCGACGATGAAATACGGCGCGCTGCCATACACCTGCGCCAGCAGGAAGGCCTGTGGCGTGTTGGTCAGGCTCAAGCCCAGATGGCCCAGCGGCTGGCCAATCCAGCTGTACGGCCCATAGCTCATCGACAGCAGCAGGCCCATCGCCAGCGGCGGAGTGAGCAGGGGCAGCAACACCAGCAGTTCCATCACCCACTTGCCGCGAAACTCGTGCCGCGCCAGCCACCAGGCCACCGGCGTGCCGAACGCGACGACGATGGCCAGCGCGACCAGGGTGTAGACCACCGACACCCCCAGCGAACCGAGATCGCCCTGTTGCAAATGCAAGGCGCTCCACGGCGTGCTGATGAACAGGCCGACGAACGGCAGGCTGAGGAAGGCCAGCCCGGCCAGGCCGAACACCGCCACCACCCAGGCACGCCGCGCCTGCACCTGTGACGGCTGATGCAGCGGCAGGTGTGGCGGCAAGTGGGCAGTGGCGGCGGAATCCAGCGGGGTGATCGGCATGGTTCAAACGAAGCGGCGGGCGGGCGACAGCAGCGGCGCAAGGCCGTCATTGTCGCCCGCCGCCTATCGGCGCTCGCCGCGGGCGCTCGCAACGGGCTAGGCAGCTTTATTGCAAGTCGCCACCCTTGGGCGCGCTGTAGCCGTAGTCCTTGAACATCTTCTGGCCTGCGGCGCTGGTCATGAGCTTGACGAAGGCTTCGCCCGCTTTCGGGTTGGGCGCGTTGTTCAGCACCGCGGCGTAGAACACCAGCGGCTGGGTGGACAAGTTGTCGGTCTTGCCATTGGGCAGCTTGATGCTGAAGCGCACCTTGCTGTACCAGTCAGCGATCTGCGTCGGGTCGCTGAGGTTGATCTGTTCCGGCAGCTTGATGTAGGGAAGTTTGTGCGAGATCACGGCGCTGAGATAACCCGAGGTGGCGTCGAGCTGGCCCGCTTCCAGGCGCGACAGCAGCGAGGGCTCGGTGAAGATTTGCTGATGGTTCTGCACCCCGCCCAGGATTTTGTCGGCCAGCCCCGGCTGCTTGTAATACTTCTCGGCCAGCAGCATGGTGAAGACGATGTTGCGGCCTTGCGGGTCGGTGGCGGGGTCGGTGCGACCGAACTTCACGCCGGGTTTTTCCAGTACCTCGTACCAGGGCATTTTGCCCGCGGCAGCTGCCTCGAAGTCTTTGGCGAAGCGGCTCTTGTCGCTGTAGGCAATGACCATCTGGGTGCTGGCCACCGGCACCGCCGTGCCGATCAGTCCGGCTTTTTGCAGGATTTCGATGGGGCCGGGCGTGATGGAGACGAATACATCGGGGTTGATCTGTTTGGCCGCGATGAGGTGCGCCAGGCCGAAGGCGCCCGCGCCTTGGCCCTGGTACTGCACCTGCGCCTGTTTGGCGATGGCCGGGCCCAGGCCCTTGTCCATCAACGCGCCCATGGAACCGGCGTAAGCCACGGCCAGTACCGGCTCGGCCGCTCGTGCGGCGGGCATGGTCATCGGCATTGCAGCAGCCAGGGCGGCAGCAAGGCAAAGGGACATCAGGGTGTGTCGGCGCATCGTCGGCTCCATCGGTTTCAGTGAGGGGAAGGCAAGGAAAGGCAATCTCTTGCCCGAAGCAGCTGAAGCGGCTGGAGGCCAGAGCTTACGATTCAACGTATGCGACGGAATATATCGAAAGCGGAATCGGCAAGCAAGTTACGCAAAATGTAACAGGGCCGATTCAACGTGCCGCCGGTTCGGCAATGACGGTGACGATGCCGCGCGCCACCAGCGCCTCGCCGACGAATTTGTACATCGCGCGGTTGCCGCTGTTCCACGAGCCACCGTAGAAGAAAGAACACCTCCACCGGGTAGCTGGCGGCGGGTTGCGGGCGCCGGCGATGGGCTGGTAGACGTCCAGCGGCTCGCGTGGTGCCGGGCCATAGGCAATGTCGCCACGGCAGACGTAGGTGTCGGTCGATGTGAGGCGGTTGATCATCGCCACCGGCGAGCAGGCGGCCAGGGGGTCAGGCAGAGCAGGAAGAGATGTTTGAGCGAACGGCGCGGGGCGGCGGCGATCATGGGGAATCGGTGGTTGGAAGGGGCATGGATGGGTTGGCCAGTTCCGCTGATCGGGCGGCACTCCATCAGCACTACGCCCAGACGGCGCCGCCGGATTCACCTTGCCGTGCCACCCGCCTTGCGCGGCCGGCCGCGGGGACGTGCCGTGGTTGTGACGGGCGCGTCGACCGTGGCGTCCACCATGGTGCCGGCCGGGGCTTCAACAGGGTTGCCGGCTGGCGACGAGGCCGCGCCCTGATGCCCGGTGTCGAGTGCACCGGCCAAGTCGTCGGCAAACACATCGGTCGGCGCCTCGCCGCCTTCGCGCAACAGGGTGTTGAACACCCGCATATCGGCCTCGATGGCGCGCATGGCCTTTTGCTCCAGGCGCCGGTAACGCCGCAGCACCTCGTACCCCAGGGGCGTGAGCAGCGCCCCGCCGCCGCCGCTGCCGCCCTTGCTCGCCTCCACCAGCGGCTCCTTGAACGCGCGGTTCAAGCTGCTGGCCAGCAGCCAGGCGCGGCGGTAGCTCATGTCCATGTCGCGCGCCGCCGCCGAGATGGAACCGGTGCGCGCCAGCGCCTCCAGCAACTTCGCCTTGCCCGGCCCGATGGCCGTGCCCTGCTTGATTTCCAGGCGAACCTTGGGGATGGGGGTGGATGGATCGGATGAAGGCATGGTGGCAGCTCGGGTGGATGGCGCAAGCGCATGGGGCCATGATGGCCGCTCGATATTCCCAAAAAATCATAACGATACGCCTTGCTGCGCGCAAGCCTCATGCGTCCCCGAGATGCGACCCTGGTCTTGGGGCTACCCGGCGGCGGAGATGATGACGTAACGCTGATGATGGAAAAAGGCTAATTTGGGTCAAAAGGGTAAAATTGCCTGTATCCAAAGCCTGGGAGATTCTCCATGCACGCCTTGAGCGAGTTGATGCAGTTGCCACACGCGCCAGCGTCTGACGTGAAAAAACTCGGCTGGCGCGGCATGATGCGCACCCTGCAGCGCGAGGGGGCCGTGGTGGTGACCAACCACAACACACCCGAGGCCGTCATCCTGTCCACCGAGGCTTACACCGCCCTGCAGCGCAGCGCGCAGCAGGGCGCGGCCAAAACCGAAGCCGAACTGGACGCGCTGCGGCAGCGCTTCGATGCGCGCCTGTCGGCCTTGCAGGCAGACGATGCGGCTGAGCGCCTGCGTGCCGTGCTGGGTGGCCCGGCGACCTTGGGCGGCAAGCTCAAGGTCGCCCCGCGCGGTGGTTGATGACGCGCCCGGTCCTGTACGTTCTTGCCGGCGTGAACGGCGCGGGCAAGAGTTCAGTGGGCGGCCACTTGCTGCAGCGCGCGGGGTTGAACTGGTTCAACCCCGACGCCTTTGCACGCGATTGGGTGGAACAAACCGGCTGCGACCAGTTGACGGCCAACGGCATGGCCTGGCAGGAAGGCATGCGCCGCATCGAGGCAGCCCTTGCCGAGGCGCGCAACCATGCGCTTGAAACCACCCTGGGCGGCAACACCATGACCGCGACGATTCAACGCGCCGCGCGCACCCACGATGTGCTGATGTGGTACTGCGGACTGACCTCGCCCGAACTGCACATCGCCCGCGTGCAGGCGCGCGTTGCGGCAGGCGGGCATGCCATACCCGAAGCCATGATCCGCGCCCGCTTCCTGCGTTCGCGGGAAAACCTGCTGCAGCTCATGCCGCATTTGGCGCAATTGCGCGTGTACGACAACAGCGCCGAGGCGGCCCCTGACGGCACCGTGCCCGACCCGCTTTTGCTGCTCGACATGCAGGCAGGCCGCCTGCGCTGGCCCACGGCGCAGGACGTCGAAGCCCTGCGGCGAACGCCGGACTGGGCCAAGCCGCTGCTGGAAGCGGCGCTGCAAACGCAAGCTTGATGCAACCCAGATTCAAGCCTGGGCCATCGCGGCCTGCGGTTTCCCCAGTTTCACCGCGCAATATTTCACCTCGGCGATCTTTCCCCAGGGGTCGAGGGCGGCGTTGGTCAGCAGGTTGGCTGCGGCCTCGGCGTAGGCGAAGGGGATGAACACGGCGTCTTCCGGCATGGCCTCGTCGGCGCGCGTGGCCAGGGTGATGACCCCGCGGCGCGACTCCACCTGCAGCGCCTCCCCCGCACGCAGGCCCAGCTTGGCCAGCAGCGTGGGGTGGATGCTCACCGTGGGCAGGGGCTCCAGGGCGTCGAGCACGCTGGCGTGGCGGGTCATGGCGCCGGTGTGCCAGTGCTCCAGCTCGCGCCCGGTGATGAGCACATAGGGGTAGGCGTTGTCGGGCTGCTCGTCGGCAAAGCCCAGCGGCGCGGGGCGCAGCTTGGCGCGGCCGTCGGCGGTGGGAAAGCGGTCGATGAACACCACGCGCTGTCCCGGTTCGTCTTCCGCCGGGCAGGGATAGGTGACGGAGCCTTCGCGCTGCAGCCTGGCCCAGCTGATGCCGGCGATCGACGCCATCATGCCGCGCATTTCCTCGAACACCGCGCCCACGCCGGCTGCGCCGCCGTGCATGTCCACCTCGGCAATGGGCACCACGCCCAGGCGGCGGCTCATCTCCTGGATGATCCACAAATCCGCCCGCGCTTCGCCGGGGCTGGCCAGCGCCTTGCGGCCGAGCTGCACCAGACGGTCGGTGTTGGTGACGGTGCCGGCCTTCTCCGGCCAGGCCGAAGCGGGCAGCACCACGTCGGCCAGGGCTGCGGTTTCGGTGAGGAAAATGTCTTGCACCACCAGATGCTCCAGCCCCGCGAGCGCTTGTCGCGCGTGGTGCACGTCGGGGTCGCTCATCGCCGGGTTTTCGCCTTCGATGTACATGCCGCGGATGGTGCCGGCGAGCGCGGCGTGGACGATCTCCACCACCGTGAGGCCGGGCGTGCGGCTCAAGTGCCCTTGCGGCAGCGCCCAGTAGCGCTCCACCTGCTCCAGCACCCCGGCGTCCTGCGTGCGCACGTAGTCGGGGAACATCATCGGAATGAGGCCGGCGTCGCTGGCGCCCTGCACATTGTTCTGACCGCGCAAGGGGTGCAGCCCGGTGCCGGGGCGGCCGATCTGGCCGGTGAGCTGGCACAGGGCGATGAGGGCACGCACATTGTCGGTGCCGTGCACATGCTGGGAGATGCCCATGCCCCAGAAGATCATCGAACCCTTGCTGGTGGCGAAAGCGCGGGTGGAGGCGCGGATGTCGGCAGCGGGCACGCCGCAGATCGGCTCCATCGCCTCCGGGCTGAGCGCGGCGACATGCTGGCGGATGGCTTCGACCTCGTCCGGGTGGCAGCGGGCGGCCACACTGGCTCGGTCGAGCAAGTTCTCGGCAAACACCACATGCAGCATGGCGTTGAGCAGGGCGAGGTCGGCGCCGGGTTTGAACTGCAGGGTCATCCAGGCCTTGCGCGCCAGCTCGGTGCGGCGCGGGTCGGCGAGGATGAGGCGGGTGCCGCGCTTGAGGGCGTTCTTCATCCAGGTGGCCCCCACCGGATGGTTCACCGTGGGATTGGCGCCGATGATCAGCACCACGTCGGCCTGCAGCACATCCATCACCGGGTTGCTCACCGCGCCCGAGCCCAGGCCTTCGAGCAAGGCGGCCACGCTGGAGGCATGGCACAGCCGGGTGCAGTGGTCCACGTTATGCGTGCCGAAGCCCACGCGCACCAGCTTCTGGAACAGGTAGGCCTCCTCGTTGGTGCCCTTGGCGCTGCCGAAACCGGCCAGGGCTTTGCCGCCATGCTGCCCGCGGATGCGCAAGAGGCCGCTGGCGGCGCGCTCCAGCGCTTCGTCCCAGGTGGCTTCGCGGAACACCGTGCGCCAGTCGGCAAGCCGGACCTGCCCGGGGTTCTTCGGCGCATCGTCGCGGCGAATCAGCGGCTTGGTGAGGCGCGCCGGGTTGGCGACATAGTCGAAACCGAAACGGCCCTTGACGCACAGCCGGCTTTGGTTGGCGATGCCGTCACGGCCTTCGACGCGGGCGATGTGTTCATGGCCTTGCGCATCCGGCTGGACGTGATAGGTGAGCGCACAGCCCACGCCGCAATAGGGGCAGACCGAATCGACCTCGCGGCTGGAGAGCTTGGCCCAGGAGCCGTTGCCCGGGGCCAGCGCGCCGGTGGGGCAGGCTTGCACGCATTCGCCGCAGGCCACGCAGGTGCTCTCGCCCATGGGTGCGCCTTGGTCGAACACGATGCGCGCCCCAGCCCCGCGCCCGGCCAGGCCGATGACGTCGTTGCCCTGCTCCTCGCGGCAGGCGCGCAGGCAGCGGGTGCACTGGATGCAGGCGTCGGCATTGAAGGTGATGGCGGGATGGGAGTTGTCCACCGCTGGAGCTTGCGGCCAATGGGCGGCTTCGGCCTGTACGTCTCGGAATGCGGCCGCGTAGCGGCTGCGGTCGGCACCCAGGCGCTGCGCCCAGTGGTCGAGTTCGTCGTTGACGCGATCGACCCGCTGCGGCTTGCGCGCAGCCAGCAACTCGAGCACGCCGCGTTGCGCCGCCAGGGCGCGGGGGCTCTGTGCCCGCACCTGCATGTCGGGCGCCACCGTGCGGCAGCACGACGCCGCGAGCACGCGCTCGCCGGCCACTTCGACCATGCAGGCGCGGCAGTTGCCCACGGGGCGCAGAGGGTCTTGATGGCACAGATGCGGAATCTCCACGCCGTGGCGCTGCGCCGCGGCCCAGATGGTTTCTCCCGCGTGCGCGGTGAGGGGTTTGCCGTCCAGACTGAAGGCGACGGTGGGTGGGGTCATGTCCATGATTCAGATCTCCGCTGTCGCACGGCCGCTTCCGACTTCCTGCGGGAAGTGGCGCAGCACGCTGTCGGTGGGGTTGGGGGCGGCCTGGCCGAGGCCGCAGATGGACGCGTCGCGCATGATCTGGCTTAAAGCGCCGATGTGCGCGCCGTCCCATTGCGAAGGGGCCATCGCGGCGAGCATCTGGTGCGTGCCTTCGCGGCAAGGAGTGCATTGGCCGCAGCTCTCGTGGGCGAAGAACTGCATGAGGTTGCGCGCGGCGTTTGTGGCGGTGTCGGTGTGATGCGGATTCCTGCCGAGAACGATGACGGCCATCGAGCCGATGAAGCAGCCTTGCGCGTCCAGGGTGCCGAAGTCCAGCGGCAGGTCGGCTTGGCTCTCATTGAGTATGCCGCCGGACGCGCCGCCGGGCAGCACGCCGTACAGGGTCCAGCCGGCGGCCATGCCGCCGCAGTATTCGTCGATGAGTTCGCGCGAGGTGATGCCCGCCGGTGCCAGAACCACGCCGGGCTTGGCGACGCGGCCCGAGACGGTGAAGCGGCGCAGGCCTTTGCAGCCACGCCGGCCTTGGTTGGCCCAGGCGAGCGGGCCATTCAGAATATCGCGCACCCACCAGAGGGTTTCGACGTTGTGCTCCAGCGTGGGCCTGCCGAACAGGCCGCTGATGGCGACGATGGGCGGCTTGAGCCGGGGCATGCCGCGTTTGCCTTCGAGCGATTCGATCAGCGCCGATTCCTCGCCGCAGATATAGGCCCCGGCACCACGGCGCAGCGCCACTTGGGGCAGGCGCTTGCGCACCTCGGCGTCGCTGCCCGGTTCATCATCCGCCGCGCCGCCAATATCCACCCCGCCATAGCGCAGCAGCCCGGCGGCGTGCAGGGCTTGCAGTTCGCGGTGCAACAGCGCGCCCTCGGCGGCGTATTCGTCGCGCAGGTAAATCCACACCCGGCCTGCGGCCACGGCCCAGGCGGCGATCAGAATGCCCTCCAACATGCGGTGCGGCGTGGTGCGCAGCAGGTGGCCGTCCTTGCAGGTGCCCACCTCGCCTTCGTCGGCGTTGATCACCACCAGGCGTGGGCCCGGCTGCTGCGCCACGGTGCGCCATTTGCGCACGCTGGGAAACCCGGCACCGCCCAGGCCGCGCAACTCGGCGTCCTCGATGCGCTGCATCGCCACTTCAGGGGTGATGCGCCCGGCACGGCAATCGGCCAGCAGGGCGTAGCCGCCCCCTGCGCGATAGGCGGCGAGGTCTTCGGCATCCTGCGGCGCTGGCGGCGCGACGTTCCCCACCCCAACCCTCCCCGCAGGGGGGGAGGGCGTGTTCTCGCCTCCCCCGCCGGCGGGGAAGGTCGGGAGGGGGATGGCTTGCGGCAGGGCGGCGAGCACCGCTTGCGCCGTGGCATGGCCCAGTGCCTGGCGCCCGACCAGCACGCCGGGGGCCCGGGTGCACAAGCCCATGCAGGACGCGCCCTCCACCGCGACGCCATCGCCGCAGCGTTGCTGCAGGTCGGTGAGCAGCGCATCGGCCCCGGCCAGGGCACAGCTCAGATTGGTGCACACGCGCACGGTGGCCGTGGGCGCGGGTTCGTCTTCGCGCAGCAGGCGAAAGTGGTGGTAGAAGCTGGCGACTTCAAACACCTCGCTGGTGCTCAGGCGCAGCCATTCGGCCAGCGCGGCGAGGCGCGAGGGGCGCAGGCCGCCTTCGGCGTCGTTGATGCGGTGCAGGTGCTCCATCAGCAGGTCGGGCCGGGCGGCCAGATCGGCGCAAGCGGCTTGCACGGCTTGCCGCGCCTGCGGGCTGACCAGGCCGCCGCGCGGAGTGTTGCGCATGAAGCGCAGCGGCTGGGGGCGAGCGGCGCTTTGCTGCGGCTCGACGGCGCGGGGAACCTTTGTAGGCGCTGTGGTGGACATGACGGCGGGACTCGATTGTTGTGATGTGTCTTGGGTGCTCGTGAAGCGACGAGGCCGGCTGCATGCCGGCCTCGGATGTTCTACCGACTGGGCAGCGACTGAATCCAGCCGCTGTTCGTAAACCTTAGCTCAGAACAGAACTGCTGCTTTTTGCAGGGCGATGGTCACGCCGATGAGGAAGGGAATGCCCACGGCGGCCCAGGCCAGCACGCCGACCAGCCCCAAGCTGCCGCGCGCGGCGTGTTCCGCGTCGCCGCCGATGCGGTCTTCATGCTTGAGGGCACGCTCGCGAGCCAGCTCGTCGGGGGTCATGTAGTACTTGGGGTTGACCGGGCGCACCAGCATGTTCAGGATGAAGCCCAGCAGCAGCAGGCCAGTGAGGATGTACAGGGTGCGGTCGTACACCAGGTTGTGCGCCACGCCGGCGTTGATCTGGGTCTGGCGAATGGCGGCGATGAGGAAGGGGCCCGCCACGCCGGCCACCGACCAGGCGGTGAGCAGGCGGCCGTGGATGGCGCCCACCATCTGCGTGCCGAACAGGTCGGCCAGATACGCCGGCACGGTGGCGAAGCCGCCGCCGTACATGGTCATGATGATGCAGACCACGAGGATGAACAGGCCGGCCGCGCCGCTGTGGCCCAGGCTGGGCAGGCTGGCGTACAGCACGATGCCGAGGGCGAAAAAGACGGCGTAGGTGGTCTTGCGGCCGATGTAGTCCGACAGCGCGGCCCAGAACAGGCGCCCGCCGCTGTTGAACAGGCTGATGAGCCCGAGCAGGCCGGCAGCGGCCGCCACCACACTGGCTTTCTGCGCGGCGTCGAGCGCCGTGGCGCTGCCGAGCCCGATGAGGCGGCCACCAAACACGTCTTGCAGCATGGGGCTGGCCATGGACAACACGCCGATACCGGCCGTGACGTTCAGGCACAGCACACCCCACACCAGCCAGAACTGCGGCGTCTTCCAGGCCTTGTTGAGATGCACCTCATGGTCGGTGATCATGGCGTTGCCGCCTTGAGCCTTGGGCGTCCAGCCCAGCGGCTTCCAGCCCGTGGGCGGCACGCGAAAGCCGAAGGCCCCGGCCGACATCACCAGGAAGTAGAGAACGCCCATGAGGATGAGCGTGGGGGCCACGCCTTGGGGGCTGGTGGCACTGAAATGTTTCATCAGCGCCACCGCCAGCGGCGCGCCGATCATGGCGCCACCACCAAAGCCCATGATGGCGAAACCGGTGGCCAGGCCGCGACGGTCCGGGAACCACTTGATGAGTGTCGAGACAGGCGTGATGTAGCCCAGGCCCAGGCCGATGCCACCCAGCACCCCGCTGCCCAGGATCACCAGCCAGAGTTGGTGGGTGGAGACGCCAATGCCGCCCAACACGAGGCCGCCGCCCCAGCACAGTGCGGCGATGAATCCGGCCTTGCGCGGGCCAGCGTGTTCCAGCCAGGCGCCCCAGACGGCCGCTGAAATGCCGAGAAAGGCGATGAAGACTTCGAAGATGTGCGTGACCGATGGCACGGTCCAGTTGCAGCTGGTGGTGGTGAGCTGGCCCCAGAAACCCATGCTGCTGCACAGGGCGGCGTCGGTGCCGGTGAGCAGCTTGCTCATGGGCAGCCAGAACACGGAAAAGCCGTAGGCCATACCGATGCAAAGGTGGATGGCGAGTGCTGCTGGCGGCACCAGCCAGCGGTTGAACTGCGTGCCCGCAACGGTTCGCTCGCGGTCAAGCAGACCTGCCGCTGGCAGGGTTGTCGTCATCGATTCGGACATGGTGTCTCCTCTTGTGGGTTGTTGGCATGAACAACGTTACCGCTACTGCTTGGGTAGCGGAATAGGTTTATAGCGCAAGCCTGTGACCGCAAGTTACTTGCCGAGGCGGAAATTGCCCATCGATATTTCCTGAAGAGGCGTTCGGTTTTCCAGCATGCGCCCATGGTCTCAATCGGCATGAATACCCGGTGGAGATCCAAGTCCGGTGCTGTGGCGGCGCCTTGCCAAGGCCTCAGCCCGCGCCCAACTGCAGCGCTGCGGCGATCAGCGCCTCCACCGCCACCGGCCTGGGCTTGCGCGCCAGCGTCACCAGTCCGGTCTGCCACGACACCAGGGGTTGTTCCAGAAGCACCACATCCACCCCCTGCGGTATGCCGATGTTGTCGAGCACGCTGCGCGGCAGGATGCTGCACCAGCTACCGCTGGCCACATGCGCCAGCATGCTGACGATGGAGTTGGTTTCCACCCCCGGCTGCGGGCACAGGCCCAGGCCATCGAACACGCGGTTGATGGTCTTGCGGTTCTGCATGTCCGGCGTCAGCAGGCATAGCGGCAGTTGCCCCGCCTCGGCCCAGGTGATGGTCTTGAGACCCCATGCGGGGGTGCCGGCGCCGGCGATGAGCACATGCTGCTCATGCCAGACGGGCACGAACTCCAGCTCCGCTGCGTGGCTGGACTCGGTGTAGACGATGCCGCCGTCGACTTCGAACGATTGCACCCGGCGCAGGATGGCGTCGGTGTTGAGCGAGAGAATTTCAAGGGTGAGTTGCGGATGCTGCCGCGCCAGCTCGGCCGACAGCGCCGCCACCACGGTGAGCGCGGTGGGAATCACCCCGAGCCGCAGCCGGCCGCTCAAGCCCGCGCCCAGCTGGGTCAGGTGCAAGCGGAAATCCGCCTCCACGGCCGCCATGCGTCGGGCATAGTCGAGCACCGCCAGGCCTTCGCTGGTGAAGCCCGAAAAGGCCTGGCCGCGCTCGACCACGGCCACGCCCAGCTCGGCTTCGAGGTCGCGAATGGCGGCCGACAGGGTGGATGGCGAAACATGGCAGCTGGCGGCGGCACGGCCGAAGTGGCGCTCCTGCGCCAGGGCGATGAGGTAGCGGTATTTGCGTGAAAGCATCTGCGGCGGTCTGAGGTGATCTGGGGCTGGCTCGGAAATCGACATGCAGGGCAAGGCTAGCGCAGCGGGCACGGCCGCGTTCAGCAGTCCTGAGGATCAGCCGACGCCGCAGGCTGGCGACGCCCTGCCCTCACGGTGGTCATCGTGGCATCCTCACCGTGGCTTGCGCGCTTGACGCTCCCGGCCTGCGCAAGCGCGACGGCAGCAACGCGGCAAAACCTCAGTCCAGCAAGTCGAAACCGAGTTGTTCGACGGCAAGAAATTCGCGGGTGAAATCAGCCACGGCGCCGTAGAAACCAGCCGCCGGATGCGCGGCGATGGCCTCGCACATGCGTGTGCCCCAGGGATGAATATGCGCCTGGAACAGCGCGCGCTGGCGCGTCAGCAGGCACAGCGCGGGGTCGTCGCCGGCGATGAGAAAACGCATGATTTCAGCCAGGATGGCGAAGTGGTCCTCGCTCTCGCCCACCTCCTGGCGCCGTGCCAGGCCGAGTTCCTGCAAGTCGCCGCGCAGGCGCGCGAGCGGCTTTTCGTGCAGCGCGCCGGCCAGGTAGTAAGAGCCGTAGACATACACCGCCGGCTGGCCGATGCCGCCGAACAGGGTTTCAAAGGCCTCGCGCGCGGCGACGGCGCTGGTGTGGCGCGCCGCCTCGGCCAGCCTCACCCAGGCGGCCTGCAGCGGGCTGGGCCGCGCGTCGGCCGCTGCAGCTGCAGCGGCGGGCTGTTCGGCCAGATGCCGCAGCAGCTCGGCATCGGCCGGGGCGATGTAGAGCAGCGCGAGCAAGCCCCAGACATCGGCACGGTCGGCGTCTTCGGCGCTCGGGGCGGCGGCCAGGGGTTGCGGGCTGGCGGTGGAAGGGGATGACATGGCGGCGGGCAGCGAAGCAATCAGCAGAAAGGTTGGCAGTGCGGTGAGCAGGGAGGCCTGCGCCATTCAGCGCGGGTTGTGGGATGTGGGGACCGAGGACGGCGCGGTGCCGGCGCCGCTGTGCATGTCGATGACGCGGCAATCGCCACACATTTTCAAGCGCTCGGCGGCAGCGCCGGCAAAGACCGGATGACCGGCGAGCTTGACCAGCATCTGCTCGATGGCCCGCACCGTGCCGAATGGTTTGCCGCAGCGCACGCAGCGCCAGGGCTGGGCCTGGTGCAGGGTGCGCGGCTCGCTGCGCTGCGGCCCCCATTGCAGCCGCGGTTCGAGGCGGATGGCGTCTTCCGGGCAGGTCTTGACGCACAGGCCGCACTGCACGCAGTTTTTCTCGACGAAGCGCAGTTGCGGGGTTTGCGGGTTGTCGAGCAGCGCGCCGGCGGGGCAGGCGCCAACGCAGCTCAGGCACAGGGTGCAGCGCGCGGGATCGACGTGAATGGCGCCAAGCGGAGCGCCCGCGCCATGCGGCAGGGCGATGGCCGCCTCGCCCTGCGCCACGGTTTGCAGCGGCGCATGGCGCAGCAGGTGGTCGAGCGCAAGGTCGAGCGTGGCGCGCTTTTGCGCCAGCGCGGCAAAGCCGGCCGCAGCCGTGGGCACGGCGCCGGCCGGGCGCGGTGTGGCCAGCAGGGCGTCGAGTTCGGTCGCATCGGCCGTTTGCACCAGCGCCAGCCGGGTGCCGGTGTAGCCCATGCCATGCAACAGGGTTTGGCCGAGGGCAAGTTGGGCGCGCAGGGCATCGAGGTAGGCCGGCGCCTCGTCGCCGGTGGACAGCACTAGGATTTCAGCCGCGCCCCAGGCTGCCGCCGCCAGCCACAGCTCAAGCCCGACCGAGGCGATATGCCACAACGCCACCGGCATGACATGTGCGGGCAAGCCTTGCAGCTCGCACCGGCTTGCCGCCAGGCGGCCGAGTTCGCCCAGCAGCTGCGCGCCCTGCGCCTGGCTGTGCAGCAGCAGCGCCGGGCGCTTCAGCCCGGCGCGCTGCGCCGTGCCCAGCAGGGCGCGCAGGCGGGCGCCCAGATCGGTGGCGCGCGGCCAGGCATAGGTGAGCGCGCCGGATGGGCAAACCGTGGTGCAGGCGCCGCAGCCGACGCACAGATGCGGCTCGACCTCGATCTGGTTCAGGAAGGGTTTGGCGCCAGGGCTGCGCTGGCCGTTGGCGCTTGACGGCTCCAAGCCTTGCACCGGCTCAACGGATGGGGCCGGCGGTTGTGGCTGGTCGGCACGCAGGCGCGCGCGGCTGCTGATGGCCTGGGCCGAGCACACCTCGACACAGGCGTTGCAGCCGAGCAAGCTGTTGCGGCTGTGGGCGCAGAGCTTGGCGTCGTACTGGAAGAAGCGCGGCTTCTCGAACTTGCCCTGGCGCTCGCGCAGCTCGGCCACGGCGCGCACCAGCGCCAGCGGGTCGGCGCCCGGAGCGTAATAGCCCTGTGGCGGCTGGTGCAGGCGAATGGCGGGAACGGGTTGCAGGTCGAGGACGAGGTCGAAGGTTTCGACATGGCGCTGCGGCGCGCGGTCGAAGTCGATCGCGCCGATGCCGCCGCAGGCGCGCACGCAGCCGCGCTGCGAGGTGCAGCGCGACAAGTCGATCTGGTAGTCCAGCCCGATGGCGTCTTCCGGGCAGGCCCGCAGGCAGGCATTGCAGCGGGTGCAGAGGTCGAGGTCGATGGGGTTGGCGCTCTCCCAGCTCACCTCGAAAGCCCCGAGCCAGCCGCGCACGGCGATGACGCGGCCGGCATGCACCAGCTGGTCGCGCTGCAAGGGCAAGGCTGCCGCTGAAGTCTTGCCCGCAGCGGCGCCGGTGTCGAGCAGGGTGAGGGTGAGGCTGTCGGCCAGCAGGCCGCGGGCGAGCTGCAGCGAGGCGACATCGCCCAGCACCAGGCAGCGGCCCTGGCTGGTGTACGTGGCGGTGGGCACCGGCTCAGGCTCGGGCAATGCGGCGGCGGCCAGCAGCGCGGCCATTTTGGGACCGGCAGCGGCGGCTTGCCGGCTCCAGCCGGCGGTCTCGCGAATGTTGACGAAGCGGATCGGGCGCACATCGGACGGCGGCACGCCTTCGGTCTGGCCGGCGACTTCGGCGAACAGGCGCGACTCCTGGGTGCAGGCCACCAGCAGCGGCGCATCGTCCTGCGCGGCACGCTGGAACTGGGCCATCTCGCGTCGGCAAAGCTGGCTGTGCGGCGTCAGCTTCTCGCCGAGCGCGGCGGACAGCTCGGCAAAGTCCAGCGGCATGCTGTGGTTGCAATCGCAGACCAGGGTTTTCATGTCTCGGGGGGTGCGTCGGGTTGCGCTGGATGGATGGACGTCGGATCAGCCGGCGTCATCGCAGCTGCCGGAGGGCTGTGCTGCGGAGCTTGGGAGGCCAGGGCAACGTTGCCGGGCTGGGATGCGGCGGGCTCGGCCGCAACGCTGGCCGCCGACGCCGTGGGTCGCTCCGGCCTGCCGGCCTCCACGGCGTCGGCCATCGGCGCATCAGGCTGGGCGAACAGGCCGGAGGCGGCACTCTGGCGCAGGCGCTCGAGCATGGCCGCCGGCATCGGGCTGGCGACGTTGTAGTCGTCGATATAGGTGTCGAGCCCGTCCATCACATTGAACTGGGGGGCTTGGAACATTTTGCGCAAGGCGGCGCGGCGCACGCCTTCGTCCACCCCGGCGGCGACGAAGCGCCGCAGGTCGGCGCTGTGATCGAGCGCCTGCAACTCGTCCAGCGTGGGCGCGGCGGGTGGGATTTGTGCGGGTTCGCCAGGCTGGGTTTGGGACGGCGGTGCCGGCTCCACTGCCCTTGCTGCAGCAGGGTCGAGCGCGCCGGGCGCCGCAGTGGCAGCGGATGCCGAAGCCGAAGCGGCGGCGGCTTGCCCGCCTTGCTGCGGCACGGCGTCCTTCGATTGCAGCTTGCGACGCGACCAGCGCGTGAGAAAACCGCTGGCCGGCGCGTCGTCTTTCGGGGAAGGCGTGGTCATGGTCCTGCGCTCACGGACAAGACGCCGGGGGTTCGTCCTGCGCGGATTGGGCCGGCGCCTCGCCAGGGTCGGTCGCGGATGCGGCATGGACGCGTGTGGCGTCGCGCTCCTGCGGGGTGAGGAAACTTTGCGGGCGGCGGCGCTTGCGCGGCTCGGGCTTGTAGTGCGTGGTGTTGAAGTCGGCCAGCCAGTTGGCCACTTCGCCCGGCAAGGCTGCGATTTCAACCGTCTCGCCAGCGTCCATCCAGCGTGCGGCCTCGTTGTAGGAGAGCGTGACCGCCTGCACCGCCGGCAGGCCGGCGGACAACTGGCGTGGATCGTCGCAATCAGGCTCGGCCGGGGCGCTCCACCAGACGAACCACGACGGGCTGGGCGAGGTGAGGTTGAGGTGATAACCCTCGGCCTCGTCGCGGTGCAGTTGCACGCCGTGGCCGGGGTAGAGCCATTGCGATGCGGCCTCACTCCACGCCAGGCAGAGTGGGCTGGGCGATGGCGCCTGGGCCACGCGCGCATCACCCGGGCTGCGACTTGCCTCGGCCGGCAGCACATCCAGCAAGCTCCAGCGCCAGCGCTGCCAGCGGTTGTGCTGGCGCTGGCGCTGGAGCAACACGCCTAGCTGCAACTGCGGCACCTGGGGCGCGGCCGCTGGCATCGTCGTGGCGCTCGGAACGGCGCCTGCATTGGCGACGACGAGATGGGCCATGGGATACACGCTCATGCTCCCACCGCCGTGCTGACGACGGGTCGCAAGAGTGGCTCGGCGATGAAGCGCTCGAACCCGGTGTATTGCAGGAAATGGCGATTGGTGCAGCGCGCGAACAGGGCGATGCCGCGTTGCTGCGCAATGTCGTAGCCCATCTGCGTCACGCCCGAGCGCGACACCAGGATGGCCACGCCCATCAGCGCGCATTTGATGACCATCTCCGACGTCAGCCGTCCGGTGGTGTAGAACACCTTGCCGGCGCCTTCCACGCCGTGCAGCCACATCCAGCCGGAAATGGCGTCCACCGCGTTGTGGCGGCCCACGTCCTCGGTGAACATCAGCAGCTCGCCGCCGGCGAACAAGGCGCAGCCATGCACCGAACCGGCGGTCTTGTAGATGCTGTCGTGCAGGCGCATGGCGTCGAGCAGGGCGTAGAGCTCGCTCTGGCGGATGCGGGTGTGCGGGTCGAGCTCGGTGGTGCCGACCTCGTTCATCAGATCGGCGTACACCGTGCCCTGGCCACAGCCGGTGGTGACGACGCGTTTGGCCGAGCTGCGCAGTGCCAGGTCGGCAATGCCGCCGCGGCTGGTGATGGAACAGGCTTCGACCTCCCAGTCCACCTGCACCGCGGCGATGTCGTCGATGGCGCGCACCAGGCGCTGGTTGCGCAAATAGCCCAGCGCCAGCAGCTCCGGCGCCGCGCCCACGGTCATGAGGGTGACCAGTTCGTGCTTGTCGAGGTAGAGCGTGAGCGGGCGCTCGGCAGGAATGTGCACCTGCTGCGGCTCGCCATATTCGTTGCGCACGTCGACCGCGCGCGTCAACTCGACGCTGGCGTCGCTGAGCAGGGGCGCGCGCGGCACCCGAGCCCGCGTCGGCAAAGCCGGGGCGGAAGTAGGTTGGGCGGAGTGTGTGTGCATGGGTGTTGCGGATGGGCCGGACAGGGATCGGGCCAGGAAGGACTTCTGCATACAGGACTGGCCGCGTTGGCATCGGCCCTCAGCCTACCCCCGTACGACCCTGCTCGCACGGGGCCGGCCCAATGTTGACGCCGGCAAGCGCGCTGGCGAACGCGCTGGCTACTTCTTGTCGGCAGATGGCGCAGGCGCCGCTTCGGGCGGGGCATAGGCGAAAGGGCCGGGGTCGACGCAGGCTGGCGTCGCCACCGGCGGTTGGGTCGACTCGCCCTGCTGCTTGGCATGCGCGTAGTAGTCGGCGGCGACCTTGTTCTGAGCCCGGCAAAGCTGATAGGCGGCGACCTTGTCGCCCCATTTCGCCTTGGCCGCAGCCTCTTCCGCCTTGGCCTTGGCCTCGGGGCTGGGTGGGGGCAGCTTGGCCCAGGCAGCGGCCCCCAGGCTCAGGGCACAACAAACGAGGACGAGATGTGCGGGTTTCATGCGGGCTCCTCAAACTTTGGGCTTGGCCACGGCGATCGGCGCCTGTGCCTTGGCACCGCTGCGCTGGACGGGAATCTTGCCGGCCTTGATGTCGTCCAGCCACAGCGCATGGTGTTGCTTGGCCCAGGCTTCGTCGACATAGCCGGTGCGCATGCCATCGAGCGCGCCTTCGGTGCCGACGGTGCCGATGTAGATATGGCCAAAGGCCATGGCCATCAGCAGAATGGTGGCGCTGGCGTGGATGATTTCGGCCACCTGCATCGCGCCACGGGTGTAGGGAAAGTTGGGCACGAGTCTGTCCAACACCAGCCCCGAGCCGACCGCGATCAAGCCGAGGGCCAGGACACCGAGCCAGAACCAGATCTTTTCGCCCGCGTTGAAGCGCGCCGCCGGCACCTCGGCGCCACCGAACATGCCGCCGCCCTTGGCCAGCCAGGCGAGATCCTGCCGGCTCGGCAGGTTGTCGCGAATGAAGGTGAGCAGCACGATGACCAGGGCGATCCCGAACAGCGGACCGACAAAGTTGTGCAGGGTCTTGAGCGCATAGCTGAGCCAGCCGAACAGGCTGAGGCCGAGCACGGGCAGAAGGAAGAACTTGCCGAACATCATGACGATGCCCGACACCGCCAGGGCGATGAAGCTGTAGGCAAGGGCCCAGTGCATGAAGCGCTCGAACGGGGTGAAGCGTTCGATCTTGCGCCCCGTGGGCCTCTGGTGCAGGCGAATCTGGCCCTTGACGGCGTAGAACACGGCAATGCCGACCAATGCGAGGATGAGCAGCCAGCCGCCCACCGGGATGAGCAGCAGGTTGCGCGCCTGGCGCCAGGCCTCGCCGGCCGAAGTGAAGTCGGAGCCGGGATAGCGGGTTTGCGGCTGGATCAGCACGCCCGCTTCGGGTGCGGGCAGGCTGCTGAAACCGGATTGCTGCTTGATGGCGCGCCACATCGGCGCGTTGTTGCCCGGCTGCACCTGTTCGCGCTGGCCGTTGTTTTGCTCGGCATAACCGGCCAGGGTGTCGGCCCCGGGTGGCGCCGCGGGATGCCCGGCAAGCTGGCTGGCCGTGGCTTGGGTTCCTTGCTGAACACCGGCCTGGACCGCGCCCGGCGCTGGCGGCGTTTGCGCCGGAGTGACCGCAGCTTGTGCCCAGGCGCGGGCTGGGGACAGGAGCAACGCGACCAACAACGCGACAAAGAACACACCAGCGAACAAGGCGTGCCAAGGCCCCGCGCTGCGCAGCATCGAGGCCGGAACAAGGAATGGTCTGGACATCATGCCCTCCACCGGGTCAGCGCATGCGCACGTATTCGTTCTGGGCCTGGGCGCGGCGGTCGATTTCGCGCTGCCAGCTTGCCTGATCGCCCACTTTCCAGCCAGACTCGGTGAAGGCCGGCTTGCCCCCCATCCACGGCGCCTCGGATGCCGGGGCGCCGGTCTGCGTCAGGGTCTGCGGTTTCTGGCTGCATGCGCCGAGTGCGACCAAGGCCAGCAGCGTCGCCAGCGCACGGACGTGTCGCGTCATGTTCATGATCGGGCTCCCTGGCTGGCCGCCGCCGGCTGCGTGGCGGGTGCTTCGCCCTTGCCGTAGGCGGTGCCCCAGCCCCACAGTTCGGCACCGCCGCCGCGATGCAGCACGCGGTCGCGCAGGATGTCGGCGACGACCTCGCCGTCGCCCGCCAGCAAGGCTTTGGTCGAGCACATCTCGGCGCAGATCGGCAGCTTGCCTTCAGCCAGGCGATCGCGGCCGTATTGCTTGAACTGCTCTTCCGAGCCGTTGGGCGCGGGGCCGCCGGCGCAGAACGTGCATTTGTCCATCTTGCCGCGCAGGCCGAATTCGCCGTTGGCGGGGAACTGCGGCGCGCCGAAGGGACAGGCGTAGGAGCAGTAGCCGCAGCCGATGCACACATCCTTGTCGTGCAGCACCACGCCTTCGGGGGTGCGGTAGAAGCAGCTCACCGGACACACCGCCATGCACGGTGCGTCCGAGCAGTGCATGCAGGCCACCGAGATGGATTTCTCGCCCGGCACGCCCTCGTTCATGGTGACCACGCGGCGTCGGTTGACGCCCCAGGGAACCTCGTTCTCGTTCTTGCAGGCGGTGACGCAGCCGTTGCAATTGATGCAGCGCTCGGTGTCACAAATGAATTTCATGCGGGCCATGATGGTTGTCTCCGTTGGGCTTGCATTGGCTAGCGTGGAGTACTCAAGCGCGTTCGAGTTGGCACACGGTGGTCTTGCTTTCCTGCATCATCGTCACGGCGTCGTAGCCGTAGGTGGTCGCTGTGTTGACCGCCTCGCCGAGCACGATGGGCGCTGCGCCTTCCGGGTAGAACTGGCGCAGATCCTTGCCCTGCCAGTGGCCGGCGAAGTGGAAGGGGATGAACACCGTGGAGCGATCCACCGCCTCGGTGACGCGCGCCCGCACCTTGATGCGCGCGCCGGTTGGGGTGCTGACCCAGACGTCGTCGCCCTCGCGGATATTGCGGTCGTTGGCCACTGCCGGATGCACTTGCACGAAGGCGAACTGCTGCAACTCCGCCAGCCAGGGGTTGGAGCGGGTTTCGTCGCCGCCGCCTTCGTACTCGACCAGGCGGCCGGAGGTGAGGATGAGCGGAAACTTCTTGACGATGTCGATGTTTTGCTGCTGCACCGTCTTGTACAGCGTGGGCAGGCGCCAGAACACTTTCTTGTCGTCGTAGGTGGGGTACTTCACCACCATGTCGGGTCGGGTGGAATACAGCGGCTCGCGGTGCTGCGGAATGGGGTCCGGGAAGTTCCACACCACGGCGCGGGCGCGCGCATTGCCGAAAGGGTGGCAACCGTGGTTTTTCATCGCCACGCGGATGATGCCGCCGGAGGAGTCGGTCTTCCAGTTCTTGCCGGAGGCGGCTTTTTTCTCGGCGTCGGTGAGCTCGTCCCACCAGCCGAGCTTCTTCAGCAAGGTGGAGTCGAACTCGGGGTAGCCGGTCTGGATGTCCGCGCCCTTCGAGGCGGAACCATCCGCCGCCAGCAGCGACTGGCCGTCACGTTCCACGCCGAAATTGGCGCGGAAGTTGCCGCCGCCCTGCATCACGTTGAGCGAGGTGTCGTACAGGATGTGGGTGCCTGGATGCCGCAGCTCGGGCGTGCCGTAGCAGGGCCAGGGCAGGCCGAAGTATTCGCCGTCGAGCTTGTAGCCGGTTCCGGCGTCGATGCCGCCGCGCGCACGCAGGGTTTTCACGTCGAACACATGCATATTGCGCATGTGGATTTTCAGGCGCTCGGGGCTTTGCCCGGTATAGCCGATGGTCCAGACGCCGCGATTGATTTCGCGCAAGATGGACTCGGTCTCGGGCTCCGGCATGCCGCCCTTGCCCGGCACCATCTTGTAGTTCTTCACGAACTCCTTGCCGAAACCGAGCTTGTCGGCGAGCTGGGTCATGATCATGTGATCGGTGCGCGACTCGAACATCGGCTCGACCACCTGCTCGCGCCACTGCAGCGAACGGTTGGATGCCGTGACCGAGCCCGAGGTCTCGAACTGGGTGGTGGCCGGCAGCAGGTAGACCGCGCGCTTGGGATTGAGATCCTTGGCGTCTCCGGGCATGGCCGCCATGGCTGCGGTGGCCGAGGGGTAGGGATCGACCACCACCAGCAGATCGAGCTTGTCCATGGCTTTTTTCATGTCCAGGCCGCGGGTCTGCGAGTTCGGCGCGTGGCCCCAGAAGACCTGCGCGCGCAGGTTGGGGCCTTGGTCCACCATGTCGTTGGGGGTGAGCACACCATCGATCCAGCGCGACACCGTCATGCCCGGCTTGGTCATCATGCCCGGCGCAAAGCGGCCCTTGATCCACTCGTAATCGACGCCCCAGACCCCGGCATAGTGCCTCCAGGCGCCTTCGATCACGCCGTAATAACCGGGCAGGGAGTCCGGGTTGGGGCCGACGTCGGTGGCGCCCTGCACGTTGTCGTGGCCGCGGAAAATATTGGTGCCACCGCCCGACTTGCCAACATTGCCCAGCGCCAGTTGCAGGATGCAGGATGCACGCACGATGGCGTGGCCGATGGTGTGCTGCGTCTGGCCCATGCACCAGACGACGGTGCCGGGCTTGTTCTCGTGCAGCCAGCGCGCCACCATCAACGTGGTGCCGCCGTCCACCCCGCAAACTTCCTCCACCTTGTCAGGCGCCCATTTCGCCATCACGTCCTGCTTCACCTGATCCATGCCCCAGACCCTGGCATCGAGATAGGCCTGGTCTTCCCAGCCGCGCTGGAAGATGTGATAGAGCACGCCGAAGAGGAAGGGAATGTCGGTGCCGGAGCGGATGCGGATGTGCTTGTCGGCCTTGGCCGCGGTGCGGGTGAAACGCGGGTCGACGACGATGACCTTGCAGCCGTTTTCCTTGGCATGCAGCAGGTGCAGCATGGACACCGGGTGCGCCTCGGCGGCGTTGGAGCCGATGTACAGCGCGACCTTGGCGTTGGCCATGTCGTTGTACGAGTTGGTCATGGCGCCATAGCCCCAGGTGTTGGCCACGCCGGCCACCGTGGTGGAGTGGCAGATGCGCGCCTGGTGGTCGCAGTTGTTGCTGCCCCAGAACGACACCCACTTGCGCAACAGATAGGCCTGCTCGTTGTTGTGCTTGCTCGAACCGACGACGAACATCGCGTC
>NZ_JBTRXV010000021.1:0-52470 GCF_054608695.1 Thiomonas sp. | reverse complement strand
TCTTCCGATCTCCCGCCGAGGGCGGCGAGCTGGCGGACCAGCCAGGCGTCCACCGCGTCGCCGCCGTCCAGCATGGTGGCCTGGGCGAAGCTCAAGCCCTCCACCAGCGGCGTCACGGGCGCGTGCGCCAGCGGCAGCCCGGCCAGCGCTCGTGCCGCCTCGAACGCGGCGAACAGCGCCACTTCGCGCCCGCGCGCCAGTTCCTCGCCCGCCCAGGCGGGCATGGCGGCGGCCTCGGCGTCGGTGCGGGCGATGCGGTGGGCGATGGACGCGGTGTACAGGCGCGCGGGCGCATCGGCGGGGTCGAACAGCACGAAGGACGGATCGGCGTCGGCAGCCGGTTCGGACGTGGAATGGGCGGTTGGCACGGACAGCTGGCTTGAAAGGGTCGAGGGCACGGCAGGGGCGGCCGGCGATGGGACTTGTGGCTTGTGCCGGATCAGCCCGCCGCCGCGCGGCAGTCCTGCGCCTGCTGGGCGATGGCCAGGCCCCGGCGCACGGCGGCCTGCGGGTCGGCGGCCTGGGTCACGGCGCTGACCACGGCGTAGCCGTCGGCCCCGGCGGCCATCACGCCGGGGGCGCGCTCCAGGCTGATGCCGCCGATGGCCACCGTGGGGTAGCGCGGGCGGCAGCGCGCGACCCAGTCGGCCAGGCGCTGCAGGCCCAGCGGGCGGTAGGGCATGACCTTGAGCGTGGTGGGATACACCGGGCCGAGGGCGATGTAGCTGGGGCCGAGCGCGTGCGCCCGCGCCATTTCGCCCGGCGTATGGGTGCTCACGCCCAGGCGCATGCCGGCGGCGCGCAGCGCGGCGAGGTCGGCCAGCAGCAGGTCCTCCTGGCCCAGGTGCACGCCGTAGGCGCCGGCGTCCAGCGCCTCGCGCCAGTGGTCGTTGACGAACAGCTGCGCCCCGGCCTGGCGCGCGGCTTCGGCGACGCGGGCGATGTCGGCGCGCAGGGCCGCGCCCTGCAAATCCTTGATGCGCAGTTGCAGGGTGCGCGCGCCCCAGTCGAGCACGCGCAGCGCCCAGTCGGCCCCGGGCAGGATGGGGTAGAAGCCGGGCGGCGCGGCAAGCGGGGCGAAGGCCGGCGCATCCGTCTGCGGCAAGCCGCCTGGCGCGGGATGCCGGGGAAAGCTGCCGCTGTCCAGCACGGCAGCGGGGTTCACCAGCGGGCGGGCTTCGGGTGCCGCGCGCCAGGCCTGAGCGATGCCGGCATGGGTGCGCCACTGCGCCTCGACCACCGCGTCGGCCACGCTCCAGCCCTGCGCCAGCATGGCCGCCAGCACGGCGGCGTACAGGCAGCCGGTGCCGTGGGCGCCGCGGGCCAGGCGCGGCACGGCGAAGGCCTGCGCGCCGTCGCGGGTGAGCAGCCAGTCCACGCTGTGCGGGCCTTGCGCATGCCCGCCCTTGAGCACCACCGCCTGGGTGCGCCCCTGCCCCAGCCACTGCGCGCGGATGGCGGCCAGCCAGCCGGGCGGCATCGCGCCGCCGTCGCTCCATGCGGGAAGGCCCAGCAACTGCGCGGCCTCGACGCGATTGGGGGTGATGACGGTGGCGGCCCGCGCCATGGCGGCCAGCGCGCCGGCGCCGGCCTGCAGCAGCGGCACGCCGCCGGCGCTCGCGGCCAGCACCGGGTCCCACACCACGGGGCCGTCGGTGAACGCGGCGCAGAAGGCGGCCACTTCAGCCGCCACGTCCGCCTCGCCCAGCATGCCGACCTTCACCGCAACCGGCTGCCCCTCGGCCGTCAACGCGGCCAGCGCCGCGCGCAGCACCGGCACCCCGGTGGGCACGACCTGCTGCACGCCCTGGGCGTTTTGCACCGTGAGCGCGGTGCACACGCTGGCGCCCCTGCAGCCCATGGCCTGCCAGGCCGCCAGGTCGGTGGTGAGCCCGGCGCCGCCAGTGGGGTCGTGGCCGGCGAGGGTGAGTAGGAGCGGAGCGGGTGCGGGGCTGGGCATGGGAGGAGAACCGTGATTCAACAGGGATTCAAGAACGATGGTGGCGCGGACGCCCGTTCGGGGCGATGATGCATGGAAAGAATCTGTCGCTTGACTTCAAGTCCGCTTCAATTCCTAGGATGCGCCCGTGACCAGCGATTTCATCTCCATCGGGGAGCTTGCGCGACAAACGGGCCTGAGCACGCACACGCTTCGCTATTACGAGGCCGAAGGCGTGCTCAGGCCGGTGGCGCGCGCGGCAAGCGGCCATCGGCGCTATGCGCATGAGGACGTGCTGTGGCTTGCGTTCGTGCTCAGGCTCAAGCGTACCGACATGCCGATCAAGGAAATTCGGCGCTACGCCGAACTCCGCGCCCAGGGGGACGTGACCTCGCCCGCGCGGCTGGCGATGCTTCAACTCCATCGCGAACGTCTGGCCACCAGGATGCTTGAGTTGTCGACTTGCGCCGGCGCCCTCGACGCCAAGATTCAAACCTATCTGGCGATGATGGACGAACCGCCGGCGCGCACCAGGACCCCGAACCATGAACCCGCAAGCGACTGAACAGCCCGCCCGCCACGACCCCGACACGCGCTATGCGCGCGGCTGGGCCAAGCTGCGCGAAATCGACGGCGAGGCCGGCGAGCGCGTGATCGACGCGCTGAAGGACATCGCCCCCGATTTCGCGCGCTACATCATCGAGTTCGGCTTTGGCGACATCTACGCCCGTCCGCAGCTCGACCTGAAATCGCGCGAGATCGGCGTGGTGGCGGCGCTGACCGCGCTCGGCCATGCCGCGCCGCAGCTCAAGGTTCACATCCACGGCGCGCTCAACGTCGGCTGGAGCCAGCAGGAGGTGGTCGAGATCATCATGCAGATGGCGGTGTACGCCGGCTTCCCCGCCGCACTCAACGGCCTGTTCGCGGCGAAGGAAGTGTTTGCGGAGCGTGCTCCCACGCCAGCGTGAGAACGCATCGAGCGATGTGCGACGACGCCGGCGGGCCACCAGCGTCGGGCAACCGCCACCCTGTTTCGGCGCAAGCCCGTGGCGCATCCCGCTGCGGGGACTCGGCTCCGGCCTCCCCATCGCTCTATGCGCCATCGGCTTCGACGACCGTGCCCTGATGAAAGAGGATCTGCCATGTCTCGGCCGTCCGGCGCCAGATCGTCGAGCGGCGCGTGACCCGGGCGCCCTGGACGAGGGTATAGGTCAGCAAGTAGCTGCCTTGGGCGATTTCCCGGCAGTGGAAATCCCGCGCTTCCCAGACATCTTCTTGCGGGTTCATGCGGCGCTGATCGAGAACGTCGAGCACGTGGGCGCGGCTGTAGCGCCGGCCCGAGGCGCCGACTTCCCAGAAGCCAGCGTCCGTCATGGCCTCGAAGTCCGCGCGCGTGGCCCCATGCTCGGGATGGTGAAAGATGGGTTCGCGCGCAATCAGTTCTTGAAGAATGGGCAGCAGGCGGTCTTCGGTGACGAGGTCGGGCTCCATGCCGGTCTGGGTAGGAAAGCGCGTAGGCACGAAGCAGCAGGGATGCGGGAAAGCGTGCGGAAAACGGTGGGACAGTGGCGCTTCGTGCGAACGGCCCTGCATCACGCCCCTGCCTCGTGCCAGAACGGCATGCCCACCGTGGGGGTGGAGGCCTGCGCGGTGTCGCGCTCGGGCATGGCGCCGGCCAGGAACCCGAGGCGGCCGGCCTGCACCGCCTGGGCGAAGGCGACGGCCATGCGCACGGGGTCGGCAGACTCGGCCACGGCGGTGTTGAGCAGCACGGCGTCGAAGCCCAGTTCCATGACCTGGGCCGCGTGCGAGGGCCTGCCCAGCCCGGCGTCGACGACGAGCACGGCATCGGGCAGGCGCTCGCGCAGGGTGCGCAGCGCGTGCAGGTTCTGCGGCCCGCGGCCGGAGCCGATGGGCGCGGCCCAGGGCATGACGGCGGCCACGCCGGCGTCAAACAGGCGGCGGGCGAGCACGAGGTCGTCGGTGGTGTAGGCGAACACGGCGAAACCTTCGCGCACCAGGCGCTCGGAGGCCTCCAGGGTGCCGAAGGGGTCGGGCTGCAGGGTGTAGTCGTCACCGATCACCTCGAGCTTGATCCAGGAGGTGCCGAACAACTCGCGCGCCATCAGCGCCAGGTTCACGGCCTGCTCGGCGGTGTGGCAGCCGGCGGTGTTGGGCAGCAGGTGGCAGCCCAGCGCGGCGATGCGCTGCCAGAACGCCTGGCCGCCGCCGCTTTCCGGCTGCAGGCGGCGCAGGGCGACGGTGAGCACCTCGGCGCGGCTGGCGGCCACCGCGTCGTCGAGGACTTGCGGGCTCGGATAGCGCGAGGTGCCGAGCAGCAGGCGGGATTGCAGGGCGACGCCGGCAACGCTCCAGGGATCGGTGGCCGGCGTCCGGTCCTCCCCCTCCCGGCCTCCCCCACCGGTGGGGGAGGTGAGCACACCGCTGCGCGCAACTTCAGCTTGCCCCTCCCGGCCTCCCCCACCGGTGGGGGAGGTGAGCACACCGCTGCGCGCAACTTCAGCTTGCCCCTCCCGGCCTCCCCCACCGGGTGGGAAGTTGCGCGGCGCAGGCTGGCCCAAGCTGGTCTGCACCAGCGGTTCGGGGGCTGTGATGTCGGTGTCCATGGCCAATCTTCCTCGGTTCAGCCGCCCACCACCGGGGCGACGATGTCAATGCGGTCCTGCGCGGCCAGCGGCTGTTCGGCCCAGCGCGCGCGCGGGATGAAGGCGCCGTTGACGGCGCAGGCGAAGGCGCGCGGCGCGGCGTCGAGCCCGCGCTCGGCGAGCAGCGCGTGCAGCGTGCCTGCGCACGTCTGCACGGCCTGGCCGTTGAGCCAGAGGGTGCGCGCGGCGGACTCAGGCGGCATGGCGCAAGACCTCCTGCGGGCCGGGCCTGCCCAACAGCTCGGCGATGCCCTGCTCCACCTGCCGCACCAGCGCGGGGGCGATGAGGTAACCGTGGCGGAACAGGCCGTTGATGCGCCACACCCCGCTCGCATCCGGCCCGGCGACGGGATGGTGGTCGGGCAAGACCGGACGCAGGGCGGCGGCCAGGCGCAGCACGCGGGCCTCGCCGAATTCGGGGTGCAGGCTGTAGAGGGCGCTGCCGAGTTCGAGCGTGGAGCGCAGCGTGGGCGGGCCGGCGTCCTCGCTGTCGAGCTCGGTGGCGCCGACGACGAACTGCCCGCCGGGGCGCGGGGCGACGTAGATGGCGTAGCGCGGATGGATGAGCCGCACCGGGCGGCGCAGGCTCACTCCGGGCGCGAACACGGTGAGCACCTCGCCGCGCACGCCGTGCAGGCCGGGAACGCCGTTCCTGGCACCGATGCCGCGACAGTCCACCGCGAGGTCGAAACCGTGGCGCCTGCCCTGGGCGTCGACGAGCGCGGCGGGCTCCACGGCGTCGATCGCCGCGCCCTCGTGCCAGGCGCCGCCGCAGGCGGCCAGGCCGGCGTCGAGCGCGGCGGCCAGGGCGGCATAGAGCTGGTCGTTGGCGAGCTGGCCTTCCTGCGGCAGGAACAGGCCCTGCGCGAAGCGCGCGGCGAGCAGGGGTTCGAGCGCGGAAATCTGCGCGCCGCCGAGCGTCTGCATCGACGCCTCCTCGCCACCTGCCGGCAGGTGGGCGCGCAGCAGCGCGGCGTAGTGGTCGAGCGCGCCGCGGTCGGCGGCGTGCGCCACGACCAGCGTGCCCTCGCGGCGGAAATACACCTCGCGCCCGGTCTGCGCGTGCAGCTCGGCCAGCCACTGCGGCCAGATGGACAGCGAGGCCACGCCCAGGGCGTGGATGTCCGCGTCGGCCGCCGCAAGCTCGGCGGTGGGCGAGAGCATGGCCGCGGCGGTGGGACCGGCGCTGCTGCGGTCGGCGCGGGCGTGGGCGTCGAACAGCTCGACGGCATAGCCCGCGCGCAGCAGGCGCCAGGCCAGCAGCCGGCCGGCGAGTCCCGCGCCGGCGATGCCGATGCGGGGCGCCTCCCCCTCCCGGCCTCCCCCACCAGTGGGGGAGGTGAGCACACCGCTGCGCGCAACTTCAGCTTGCCCCTCCCGATCTCCCCCACGAGTGGGGGAGGTGAGCACACCGCTGCGCGCAACTTCAGCTTGCCCCTCCCGGCCTCCCCCACCGGTGGGGGAGGTGAGCACCGCGCTGCGCGAAGCAGGCTCCAGCGCTCCCTCCCCACAGGGTGGGGAGGGTTGGGGAGGGGAGGCCTCGGCGCGGCCCGGCGTGGTGTTCACAGATAGATCTCGCTTCCAGTCTTGCGGAACTCCTCGGCCTTGCGCGCCAGCTCCTGCTTCAGATCTCCCGCCGCGACTTGCGCCTGCGCCGCGCTGCGAATGTCCTGGCTGATTTTCATCGAGCAGAACTTGGGACCGCACATGGAGCAGAAATGCGCCGTCTTGGCCGCTTCCTTGGGCAGGGTCTCGTCGTGGAAGGCGCGCGCGGTGTCGGGGTCGAGCGCGAGGCGGAACTGGTCTTCCCAGCGGAACTCGAAGCGGGCGCGGGAAATGGCGTTGTCCCACAGTTGCGCGCCGGGGTAGCCCTTGGCGAGGTCGGAGGCGTGGGCGGCGATCTTGTAGGCGATCAGCCCCTGCTTGACGTCGTTGCGGTCCGGCAGCCCGAGGTGTTCCTTGGGCGTGACGTAGCACAGCATGGCGGTGCCGGCCCAGCCGATGTTGGCCGCGCCGATGGCGCTGGTGATGTGGTCGTAGCCGGGGGCGATGTCGGTGGTCAGCGGACCCAGGGTGTAGAACGGCGCCTCGAAGCAGTGCTTCAGCTCCTCCTCCACATTCACCGCCACCATGTGCAGCGGCACGTGGCCGGGGCCTTCGATCATCACCTGCACGTCGTGCTTCCAGGCGATTTGCGTCAGCTCGCCGAGGGTGCGCAGCTCGGAGAACTGCGCCTCGTCGTTGGCGTCGGCAATGCTGCCGGGGCGCAGGCCGTCGCCCAGCGAGAAGGTGACGTCGTAAGCCTTCATGATGTCGCAGATCTCTTCGAAATGCGTGTAGAGGAAGTTCTCCTGATGATGCGCCAGGCACCACTTGGCCATGATGGAGCCGCCGCGCGAAACGATGCCGGTCATGCGGTTGGCCGTCAGCGGCACGTAGCGCAGCAGCACGCCGGCGTGGATGGTGAAGTAATCCACCCCCTGCTCGGCCTGCTCGATGAGCGTGTCGCGGAACAGCTCCCAGGTGAGGTCCTCGGCCACGCCGTTCACCTTTTCCAGCGCCTGGTAGATGGGCACGGTGCCGATGGGCACGGGGCTGTTGCGCACGATCCATTCGCGGGTTTCGTGGATGTGCTTGCCGGTGGACAGGTCCATCACGGTGTCGGCGCCCCAGCGGATGGACCACACCATCTTGTCCACCTCGTCCTCGATGTCGGAGGTGACGGCCGAGTTGCCGATGTTGGCGTTGACCTTGGTGAGGAAGTTGCGGCCGATGATCATCGGCTCGATCTCGGGATGGTTGATGTTGGCCGGAACCACCGCGCGGCCCGCGGCCACTTCCTGGCGCACGAATTCGCCGGAAATCTCATGCCGCACGCCGAACCAGGTGCCGCGGTGCTGGCCGCCGTTCTGCGTCAGGGTGTCGGGCAACTGCGCGCGCAACAGGTTTTCGCGCAGCGCGATGTACTCCATCTCGGGGGTGACGATGCCTTGGCGCGCGTAGTGCATCTGGCTGACGTTGGCCCCAAGCTTGGCGCGGCGCGGCGCCGGAGGCGCGGCGAAGCGCAGCGCGGCGGTGGCGGGATCGTGCGCGCGTTGCTGGCCGAAGGTGCTGCTGGGGCCGGCGAGCTGTTCAGTGTCGGCGCGGGCGGCGATCCACGCGGCGCGCAGCTTGGGCAAGCCGGCGCGCACTTCGATGGCGGCCTGCGGGTCGGTGTAGGGGCCCGAGGTGTCGTACACCCGCAGCGGCGCGTTTTTCAGCAGGCGCGTGACGGTGGGCGACTCCTGCATCAAGGTGTCGGACAGCGCGATTTCACGCCAGGGCACGCTGACGCCTTGCGGGCCTTCGGTGTAGACCTTGCTCGAGGCCGGAAACGGAGTGCGGGTGATGCGGCTGGACAGGCGCTCGGGATCGACGGCGCGGCGAACTTCGGACATGGTGGCCTCCTGGAGTGGTTGGCCTGCCGAAGCGCATGGGGCGACTTGGTTTCCTACGCGGGGATGGTCCCGATCAGGTTCAGCGGATTTCGCAGTGTTGCGATCTCAGCCAGGCAACTTCCGATGCACGGCACTCCGACAAGCAAAGCCAAGTATAGGCCGCACCGAGCATGCCCTGCGCAACGACCGCGCCAGTCTCGCGGGATTGCACCCCACCGATCAGAACCCCGAACCCGGCTGCTGGAGAAAGACGAGTTCTTCCGGGCTGCTGGCACGGCCGAGGATGGCGTTGCGATGCGGAAAACGGCCGAAGCGGGCAATGATGGCGTGGTGGCGCTGGGCGAAATCGAGGAAGTCTTCGAAGCGCGCACGGTTGACTTGCGGCGCGGCGTCGCGCAGCGCGGCGAACAAGGCCACCGACTGCTCCTGCACCGCAAGCTCCTCGGCATGCTCGAGCGGCAAATAAACGAACACGCGCTCGATGGGCCACAGGCGCGCATCGTCCCCCGCGTCCACCATCGCCAACGCCTGGCGCAGGGCTTGCGGATCAGTGGCGAAGGCCCGCGGCGTGGCGCGAAACAGATTGCGCGGGCACTGGTCCAGCAGCAGGAGCAGCGCGAGGGCGCCGCGCGGGGAGTTCGCCCAACTCGCCAGCGCATCCGCAGCCGCCTGCAGCTGCAAGGCACCGAAACGGGCGCGGATGTCGGCGTCCACAGCGGCGTCCTTGCCGAACCACAGCGCACGACGCGCCGTCCAGGTGGCTTGGACGTCGTGCGGCGCCTCGCCAAACCAGTGGCGCAGCAGTTCGGCGGCTTTCGCGGGCGGATCGGCATGTGGCATGACGCGAGCCTCAGGCAGCGCGAGGGGCGGCCGGGTAGAGCCGGCGCGCAATCAACGCCCCGGCCGCCAACGCCAGCACCGTGCCCAGCAGCACGCCGATCTTGGCGGCGTCGAATTCCTGCGCATCGGCGTTGAAAGCCAAGCCGGCGATGAACAAGGACATGGTGAAGCCCACACCGCAAAACGCGGCCACCGGAGCCATCAAGCGCCAGGAATAGCCACGCGGCAGGCCGTCGGCCAGCCACGCCACCACACCCACGCCCGCGAGAATGCCGACGGGTTTGCCCAGCACCAGCCCCAGCGCCACACCCCAGGTCACCCTATGGCCCAGCAAGGCCAGGCCCGATGCTCCCAACGCCACGCCGGCATTGGCCAGCGCGAACAGCGGCAGCACCAGCCAGGAGACGTAGGGTGCGAGCGCATGCTCGACCTTGGCGCCGGCGCCACCCGCGCGGGTCTGCGGCAGCAGCAAGCCGGTGAGCACGCCGGCAACGGTGGCATGAACGCCGGACTTGAGCACGAACAGCCACAGCAGCACGCCGAGCAGCAGATAGGGCCAGGCGCGACGCACGCCGAAGCCTTGCAGCAGCACCATGAGCAGCGCGGTGGCCACCGCGGCGGCCAGCATGGCACCCGAGATTTGCGCGGTGTAGAACGCGGCGATGATGAGCACCGCGCCAAGATCGTCGAGCACCGCCACCGCGGTGAGGAAGACCCGTGCCTGTGGCGGCAAGCCGCGTGCCAGCAAGGCCATGAGGCCGAGAGCGAAAGCGATGTCGGTGGCAGCGGGAACGGCCCAGCCGCCCAGGGCCGCCGAGTCGCCAAGATTGAGCGCGACGAACACCAGCGCCGGCACCACCATGCCGCCGAGTGCGGCGGCCACCGGCAGCGCGCGGGCACGAGGGTCGGCCAGGGCGCCGAACAGCCATTCGCGCTTGATCTCGATGCCCACCTGCAGGAAGAACAGCGCCATGAGCGCATCGTTGATCCACAGCAGATTGCTTTCCACCAGATGCAGCGGGCCGAGATGCACGCCCCAGGTGGTTTGCAGCAGACCCTGCCAGAGGGCGGCCAGCGGGCTGTTCATCAGCACCAGACCGAGCACCGCACTGGCCGCCAGCATCAGGCCGGAGCGGGCGGCGGCGTTGCTGGCGTTGTTCGGTGCAGTAGCGGCACTCATGCCCTTAGGCCCACGATGTGCCCGCTATGCGCACGTCAAGCACCCGTCATGTGCCCGTTGCGTGTGCGCGACGGTGCGCAAGGCGTCAGCCCTTGGCGTGTTCGCTGTAGCGCTTGGCGCTGGCGCTGATTTCGGCGCGGGCGGCGTCGGCGTCAGCCCAGCCTTCGGTCTTCACCCACTTGCCGGCTTCGAGATCCTTGTAGTGGTTGAAGAAATGCTCGACCTGCTTGAGCAATTCCGGCGTCAGGTCTTCGGGCTTGTGGATGTTGCGGTACATGGGCAGCAGCTTGTCCACCGGCACGGCGATGAGCTTGGCGTCGGGGCCGGCCTCGTCGGTCATCTTCAACATGCCCACCGGGCGGCAGCGCACCACGCAGCCGTGCACCAGGGGAATGGGGGTGACCACCAGCACATCCACCGGATCGCCGTCTTCCGACAGGGTTTGCGGGATGTAGCCGTAGTTGCACGGATAGTGCATGGCGGTGGACATGAAGCGGTCGACGAACAACGCGCCGCTGGCCTTGTCGACCTCGTACTTCACCGGCGGGGCGCCGGCGGGAATTTCGATGACCACGTTGAAATCGTCGGGCAGATTTTTGCCTGCGGGAACGTGAAGCAAGCTCATGGGAAGTTCACCTGGGTGGAAGAGAAAAAGACGGCCGCGGGCGCCACACGCACGCGGCCCTGCTCAGGGCGTTGCCGGAGTTGTGGGCGGATTGCCGGGAGGCGTGACCGGGGTCTGCGAGGTGTTCTTGTAGATGCCCTGCAGCTGCTGCGGCGTGATGATGTTGAACAGGGTCACCACTTTCTTCACGCCCGACACCGCACTGGCCACGGCGCTGGCCTGATCGGCCTCGGCCTGGGTGACGATGCCCTGCAGATACACCACGCCGGCCGAAGTCGTGATCTTGAAGGCCTGCGAGTACAGCTGTTTGTCGTCGATGAACGAGGCGCGAACCTTGGAGGTGATGAAGGTGTCTTCGGCCTGTTGGCCCAAGGTGGAATTGGGGCCGACCACGACCTCGTTGAGCACGGCCTTGACGTTGGGAATGTCGGCCACGATCTGCTGCACCTGCTGCTTGTAGGCCTCGGTCGGCACCTGGCCGGTGATCAGCACCTGCTGGTTGTAGCAATTGACGCTGACATTGCCATTGCCGCGCAGGGCATTGCTGATCTGCGATGCGGCCTTGACCTGGATGGTCTGGTCTTCGAGCTGGGCGCCGACGGTGCGGCGGTCGGTCGCCACCAGCGCAGCGCCGCCCACGGCGGCGGCGCCCAGGATGAAACAACCCTGCAACTGGGTGGCGGCAATGGCGCCCATGAGCACCAGGCCGGCGCGGGACAAGGGCATCTTGCGAGACACGCGGCCCGCGTTGCGGCATGCGGCGTTGAACCATGTACTCAAGCGGAAAGTCGTGCGGTCAGTCATTGGAATCCTCCGGGTCGCCCATCAGGGTCCAGTCTACGCCGTCACAAATGCAGTGCAGCATGAGCAGGTGCACCTCCTGGATGCGCGCGGTGCGGTCGTGCGGCACGCACAGATGCACGTCCTGCTCGCGCAGCATCGCGGTCATTTGGCCCCCGCCCTTGCCGCTCAGGCCCACCACCAGCAGGTCGCGCTCCTGCGCGGCGCGCACGGCCTCCAGCACGCTGGGCGAATTGCCGCTGGTGGAAATGGCCACCAGTACATCGCCCGGCTGGCCCAGGGCGCGCACCTGGCGCGAGAACACCTGGTCGAAGCCGAAGTCGTTGGCCAGCGCGGTGAGGACGGACGTGTCGGTGGTCAGCGCAATGGCCGCGAGCTCCATGCGCTCGCGCTCGAAGCGGCCCACCAGCTCGGCGGCGAAGTGCTGCGAGTCGGCAGCCGAGCCACCGTTTCCACACACCAGAACCTTGCCGCCGTTGCTCACCGCATTGGCGATGCAGGCCACGGCCTGCGCCACAGGCTCGGCCATCAGGGCGGCTGCCTGCTGCTTCAGTTCTGCGCTCTCGCGAAACTGCTGTTGGATGCGTTGTTCAAGCATGGTTCGAGTACCAGGAAGAAAAGCAAAGGCCTCCATTATTCCCTGGGTCCGGATGGCTTGGCGGATGCAAGCCCATGCGCCGGCGTCGCTCTGTCAGTGCCGGGTGTACTCGCTTGCACTTGAAACAAGCTGACAGGCCAGCCCTCAACCATCGGCATCGAAGGCGTCGCGAATCCAGTGCAGCTGCCCGCCTTCGATGGCGACCACGTCGAAACGGCAGGCCATCTCGCCGGGAAAGCGCATGAGGTAATGCCGCGCGGCCAGCAGGATGCGGGCGCGTTTGCGCGCGTCCACGCTGGCGGCGGCGCCACCGAAGGCCGCGCTGGCGCGTGCGCGGACCTCGACGAACACCAGCGGGCCTTTGGGATCGCGGGCGATGATGTCGATCTCGCCGCCGCGCACCCGATAATTGCGCTCCACCATTTGCAGCCCCTGCCGCTGCAGGTAGTTCCAGGCCGCATCCTCCGCCAGGGCGCCCACCTGTCCTGGCGGGCGGGTGGCGGGCTTTGCCGGGTCTTGCCTCATGTCTCCCACATCCTCCATGCCCATTTCCCCATCGCCAGCGGACCACGGCGCGCCTGCGGCGCTGGCCGCGGCGCGGCAATTATGCGCGGGCCAGTCGCTGCCGCCGGGCTGCCTGCTGGTGGTGGCCACGCCCATCGGCAACCTTGCCGACATCAGCCTGCGCGCCCTGGCCATGCTGGAACGCTGCGACCTGGTGGCAGCGGAAGACACCCGCATGGCCCAGCGCCTGTTGCAAGCCCATGGCCTGGCCAAGCCCCTGCTGCGGGCCGACCGCCACCGCGAGCAGACGGCCGCTGCCGAAATGCTGGCGCTGCTGGCCGCCGGGCAGCGTGTGGCCTATGTGAGCGACGCCGGCACACCCGGCATCAACGACCCCGGCGCGGTGCTGGTGCGTGCCGCGCGCGCGGCCGGCCATGCGGTGATTGCGTTGCCCGGCGCCAGCAGCGTGACAACGGCATTGAGCGCCTCGGGCCTGGACCTGGACGCCGGCTACACCTTCGCCGGCTATGTGCCGGCGACACAGCAACAACGTGCGGCCTTTTACCGCGAGGCATTGGCCTCGCCGCGCGCCTGGGTATGCTTCGAGGCGCCGCATCGCATCGTTCAGAGCCTGGAGGAACTGGCGCAACTGGCAGCCGCCCTGCCCAAGCCGCCGGACTTGATTCTGGCGAAGGAATTGACCAAGCAGTTCGAGGCCATCGTGCCGGGGAGCCCGGCCGAGTTGCTGGGCTGGCTGGCGGCGGATGCGCGGCGCGTGCAAGGCGAGTTCGTGCTGGTGCTGCAAGCCGCCCGCGACGCCGAGCCGATGGACGCGCAGGCGCAGCGTTGGCTGTTGCGACTGGCGCGTGAGTTGCCAGCATCACGCGCCGCCGCCGTGGTGGCCGAGATGCTGGGGGCGGACCGCAAGACCCTGTATCGCTGGCTGCAGGCGCAGGCGGGCCAGGGTCTGGACGAGAACTGAAACGACCGCTGCGTCGCGCGGCAGTGCGCAGGCACTGCAACAGCCTTCCACCGCACTCGGGGCCTGCCGGCTCGCAGGCCGGCAGGCCGTTCGCCGCGCGCGGGTGCGCGCGGGCACACCCGCTGGTCGCGGCTTACCGCATCGTGATGATGCGGTTGCGGCCTTGGCGCTTGGCTTCGTAGAGGCTGTCGTCGGCTTCGGTGAGCACGCGCACGACTTCGTCCTGCGGGCCCTGCAAACCACCGATGCCGATGCTCAGAGTGATGTGCAGACTGCGTTCGGACACCAGGAAGGGACGCTGCGCGACGCGTTGGCGCAGCACGTCCATCGCGGCACTGGCGGCTTGGGTGTCCAGGCCGGGCAGCATGATGAGGAACTCCTCGCCGCCCCAGCGTGCGACCCAGCCGCCGCGTGGCACGCCCTGGCGCAGGGTGCTGGCCAGCTGCCGCAACACGGCGTCGCCGGCGGCGTGACCGTATTCGTCGTTCACCAGCTTGAAGTGGTCGAGGTCGCACAGCGCCAGGCTGAACGACTGGCCGCCACGGCGCATGGACTGCAGAGCTTCGTCCAGGCGCAGTTGCGCGGCGCGGCGGTTGAGCAGGCCGGTCAGGCCATCGGTATAAGCCTGCGCCAGCAAGGTGTCGCGCTGGTTGCGGTCGTGCAGCACGCGGGCGAACCAGGCGGCCAGCAACTCGGCGTACTGCCGGTCGGTTGGATCGAATTCCTCGCCCTGGGGCTCATCGCCCAGGAGCAGCAGGCAACCCAGGGTTTGGTGCGCCTGCACCAGGGGCAAACGGATCACCGAGCGCACGCCGGCAGTCGCGGCGAGGTTGGGATGCAGGCTGGTGTCGGCAATCCACAAAGCGCCGTTTTCGTGGTCGTCGCAGGCGCACAGCGGATGGTTGGCCGACAGGGTCTGGCCCTGGCGGAAGCGGCCATGCAGGTCCTGCACGTACAGCATGTGGCACTCGTCGCCCAGGCGCAGGCAGATGATGGCCGCCTGCATGTCCAGGGCATCGCGCCCCTGGGCCAGCATGTACGAGATGGCGTCGCCGGCTTCGGCGCCCGGGTCTTCCACGCTCGAACCCGTCGCCAGCTCCCACAGGGTTTGCAGGCGCTGGGATTGGCGCTCGACCGCGCGCAGCAGGTTCTCGCGCTCGCTCACGTCGATGGCCAAACCATGGATCACCTTATGGCCCTGTGCCGTGGTTTCGGCATGCTCGGCCAGGGACAACCAGATGGTTTCGCCATGCAAGCCACGGGTCCAGACCAGGCGGCGGCCGCCCCGCTTCTGGGTCTTGGCATCGCCAATGGCTTCACCCACTGGCACCTCGTCCACGGTATTGAACAACTCATCCCATTCGCGCCCGATCAGGCGGCGCACCGGACGTTGCAGCATGCGGGCGAAGCTGGAGTCGGCCGCCACCAGCACGCCGTCGCGCAGGGAGCGGGTGTAGGTGCCGGCCTGTGCCGCTTCGAGCAGGGTTTTTTCACGGTTGCGGGCAAAGCGGCGCATGTGCTCGCGACTGCGCACGAGTTGGCGCAGCAGCGCATCGATCTCGGCCACACCGCTGCTGGGCAGTTCCTCGGCCCGCACGAAATCCATTTGCCGGCGGATGCGAACCATGCGCCGCACGAAGCTGCGCAACAGCAAGGTGTAGGCCGTGATCAGCAGGGCCAGCATGCCGCCGAGGGCGAGCAGCGGGGTGCGAACATCGGCCCACCACATCTGCATCACCTCGTCGTGCGTGTAGGACAGGAAAGCGACCATCGGGAAATCGCGCAGCCGCGCCCAGGCCCCCTCGCGCTGCTCGCCGTCAGCAGTCTTGCCGGCGTAAATGCCCCGCCGCGCGTCGCCAGCACTGCGCAACGCTCGAACCAGCGCTCCTTTGGCGGGTTGGCCATAGATGGAAACATGGCTTGGTTGATCGGGGTAACGGCTGATCAGCCAGCCATCGGTGCGCAGCAAACCCATGGCCACGCCGGGCTGCGTCGGCAAGCCGCGCCACAGGGCCTGTTGGCGCTCCAGCAACATGCTGGTTTGCACGACGAAGCGCACCTGGCCGTCGGCGCCGCGCACGGCATAGCGCAGGGGAATGAACCACTGCTTGAGCAGCAGCCCGTATTGGGGCCGGCCAACGCTCAAGCCTTGCGTTGCCAGGGCAAGATTGAAATCGTCGTGATAGCCGGCGTAGGCCGGCTCCTGCAGCACATTGGGCAGGCTGCGCGCCTGACGGCTGGCCGTGCTGGCGAGCATTTGCCCGTCGGGGCTGAACACCGTTGCGCCGCCCAGCTCGGGGTGGCTCGACTTGAAGGCGTCAAGGGCGATGAACATCCCCACGGGGTCATGCAGCGCACCGCGGTTTTGCAGGGTGTCACCCAGTTGCTGCAAATCGTCCTGAATACGCAAAAACGTGGTTTCGGCATTCACCGCCAGCAGCGTCGCCGTCAATTCGCTGCGCTGCTCCAGGTCGTGCCGGGTGGCTTCCCACGACGACCACAACCACAGCCCCACCAGCGTGGCGAACAGGCCCGCAGCCGACGCCATCAGCCGCCAGCCCAGGCGCGCCAGGGTCGGCGCGGAGGGCTTGCGCATCGCGGCTGCGCGGGCCTCCGCCCGAGGGACGGTTGGCAGCAGCGGCAGGGTGGCGGGGTCGTCCATGAATCTCGGTGAGTGGGCTGTTAGCCCTTGCGGCAGGATGCGGCGAAGGCACGGTGTTGGTGGTTTCCATTATGGGGACGATCCGACGGCGAATCAGTCCGCTTGTCGAAGGAAATGCAGGGCAGCGTGAACTGGTTCACGAAAGTCACAGTTTGTTCAAGCCCGGCCTCGGCCTGTGCGATCATGGCCCTGCACAAGCCCGATTTCAAACCCTGTCACCTCGCCGCACGAGCCACAGTCCTGGCTCCTGAAGCCCGGCCCATGACCAGAGATTCCTGCAAGCCCGGCGCTGATTCAGCCCGCTGCCATCGCCCATGTCCGCCAAGCCACCCGCGCCACTTCCCCAAGTCCATCCGGCCGCGCAACAGCCCGGCCCGGCCACCGCCGTCTGGGCTTCCAGCCTCGACCTGCGCTACACCGCCACGCTTGGGCGCTGCAACGGCCACGCGCAACACCGCGGCGCGGTGCGGGTGCTGGCGGCGCTGTATCCCGAAGGGCCGGGGGTTTGCCATCATGTGCTGGTGCATCCGCCCGGCGGCCTGGTGGGCGGCGACCGCATCGACATCGATCTGAGCGTGCAAGCGCAGGCGCATGCACTCGTCACCACGCCGGGGGCCACCCGCTTCTACCGCAGCCTGGGCCAGCCGGCGGTGCAGCAAGTCCAGGCGTGTGTGCGCGCGGGCGGACGGCTGGAATGGTTGCCGCTGGAAACCCTGGCGTTCGATGCCTGCCTGGCGGAAAACCGCGCCGTGTTCACACTGGATGCGGGGGCCGAGATGTTCGGCTGGGACATGCTGGCCCTGGGTCTGCCCGCCGCCGGCAAACCCTTCCAGCAAGGGCAGATGGTGCAGCACCTGGAACTGCCGGGCGTGTGGCTGGAACGCGGGCGCATCGCCGCTGCCGACGCGGTTTTACTGCAAAGCCCGGGCGGTTTGAGCGGGCGCGCAGCCCTGGGCACCCTGTTCTTCGCCGCCGGCAGCCCCATCGCCCCGCAGCGCCGCGACGCCCTGCTGGACGCTGCGCGCCAGCTCGCGCAAGCCCAGCCGGCTGCACTGCCAGCCGGAGCCACCGCGCCTCATGCGCAAGTGGTGGTGCTGCGCGTGCTGGCCGACCGCATCGAGCCCGTGGCGGCGCTGCTGCGCGAGGTGTGGGCAGCGTGGCGCCACATCGCCTGGAATCTGCCGCCCTGCCCGCCCCGGGTGTGGGCAACGTGAAGCCGGCCAACCGATCGGCCGCGAACGGCGCGATCCAAAGAAGCAAGCCAGGCGCTGGGAGGTCGAGGCTTGCCATGGCGGGTTCAACCGCTTGCGCAAACGGTTCGTGCGCGACGACAAGCTTGAACGCAGCTTCCTCGCGCTCAACCACCTTGCGGCCGCCATCCTCGCTTTCCGCAAAGTGCCATTGACCATCCATATGATCGACGGATAGATCCTAAGGCGACGCTGAACAAGTCCCTCGTGCGCATCGCCCTAAGCTTTGGGCCATGCCAAAATGCTTGGCCGCATGAACCCCATCCCCCTGCTCAGTCGCGTTGTCTTCAGCCGCTACTTCACCAGCGGCCTGGTCTCGGCCACAGGTGTTCTGGCGCTGGGCTTGCTGGGCTATGCCGCCGGCGGCATGCAGATGGCGGTGCTGCTGGGCACCGGGGCACTCACCATCTGTTTTGCCGACAATCCGGCGCCCATGCGGGTCAAGGCTTTCGAGTTGCTGTTTTCCACCTTTGGCAGTGCCTTGTGCTTCTTGCTGGTGTGGGCCAGCGTCGGCCATCCCTGGGTTGAGTTGCTGCTGGTGCCGCTGCTGGGCTTCGGCGCCGGACTGGTGAGCCTGTGGGGCAAGCGGGCGCTGGCGTTGAGCTTCAGCCTGCTGTTCATCACCGTCATCACGCTCGGGGTGCCGCCGGCGCCCAACCTGCACACCTTGCTGCTGGGCGTGGCGCTGTTCGTGCTGGGCGGCTTGCTGTTCACCGCCTATGCGCTGGCGCTCGGCCGCATCTTGCAAAGCCGCACCAAGCAGCAGGCGCTGGCCGAAGTGCTGGACGCGCTGGCCGCCTACATGCGCTGGCAAAGCCAGTTCTACGCCCGGCAGATGGCCGAGGACGAAGCCTACGGCCGCGCCGCCGTGCTGCAAGGCGCGGTGAACGACGCGCTGCAATCGGCACGCGATCTGGTGCTGCGCGAAGGCAGGAAGCCGAGCGATGCGCTCTGGACGCGCATGCTGCTGGAGTCCCTCGATCTGTTCGAGGCGCAGCTCGCGGCGCAGACCGACTCCGCCCTGCTGCGCAGCCAGTTCGAGGGCACCGAGGTGCTGGACACACTGCAGGCCGGCACGCTGCAAACGGCCGACGCGCTCTCCGCCCTGGCCCTGGCCATGCTGCACAGCCGTCGCAATGAAGCCCGGCCGCTGGACGCCACGCGCTGGGCACGGGCGGAGCAACAAGCGTCGACACTGACGCGAAGCAACACGGCCGAACTGGCGCATGCGCGCTCCGCGCTGGCCTCGCTGCTCAACACCCAGCGCGAGATCGACGCCCTCGTCGCCACCCTTCAAACCACTTACGCGGCGCGCGACGGCGGCGCGCTCCCGTCCCTGCCGGACCTGCGCCCCTTCGTCAGCACCTGGCGCTACGACCCACGCCAGATCCGCGCCCACTTGCGTTGGGGCTCTCCCATCTTCCGCCACGCCGTGCGTCTGGGGCTGGCGCTGCTGTGCGGGCTGGTGGTGGCGCGCAGCCTGTTCGTGCATCAGGCGCACGATTACTGGATCTTGCTGACCATCGCCGTCATCCTGCGGCCCAATTACGGCGTCACCCGCCAGCGCCTGAAAGACCGGCTGCTGGGTACGCTGCTCGGCTGCCTGTTCACCGCCGTGCTGCTCGACCTGCACCTGGGCCTGCCCGCCTTGCTCGCCGCGCTATTCCTGGCGCTGACCTTCGCCCGCACCTTCGTCACCACCAACTACCGCTTCACCGCCATGGCGGCCAGCGTGCTGTCGCTGCTGCTGGCGCGGCTGCTGGAAGGCGACGTTCGCTTTCTCGTGGACCAGCGCCTGATCGACACCTTCATCGGCGCCACCCTGGCCTGGGGCTTCAGCTATGTGCTGCCGCGCTGGGAATACCAGGACGTGCCGCGCCAGCTCTCCAGCCTGATGCAGGCGCAGCGCGACTATGCCCTGGCGGTGCTCGAAGCGCAGCAGCAGGACGAAGGCGCCTTTCGCATCGCCCGCAAGCGCCTGTTCGACGCCCTGGCTTCCATGACCGGGCTGTACAGCCGCATGCTGGAAGAGCCCGTCGCCAAGCGCCGCGCCCTGCGCGAGCTGGCGCGGCTCATCACCCACAGCTACCTGCTCGCGGCCCACCTGGCGTCCATGCGCGTGCTGCGCGCGCGCCGCACCCGGCGCCTGAGCCCGGAGGCGATCGAAACCCTGATTGCGCCGACCCGCGCCTGGGTGCTGCAGCAGCTCGGTTTGAAGGCTGCGCCAACACTTGTGGCGATGCCCGTGCCCCTGCGCGCCAACCCTGTGCCCGGTTCCATCACGCCCGAAGCGGACACGACGCCCGACCCGCTGCTGCGCCGCCTGAACCTGATCGGTGTCGAAGCCGCGTTGGTGGGGCAAATCGACCAACGCGTGGCACGCGATCTGCATCTCCCCGGAGAGGCGGGGAATTCGGATTGACATCTGCTCACACTCAGCCCGGGCGCTAGGCTGATCGACGTACCGTTCCGCTCTCACCCGCCGGTTGCGCTTGAAGCCCACGGGTGGCTACCCATCGCCTGGCGCCCATCGGCCCTTTGCCATCGCCGCCGAGCACCTGACTGTCGCCGCCCCAAGACCCATGTCCTCCCCAACCCTCGCCCAAGCCACGCCCCACACCCCGGAATTGCCCCGCCTGTTCCTGCCCCTCATGGCCCTGGCCTGCGGCGTGGCCGTGGCCAATATCTATTACGTGCAACCGCTGCTGGAGCAACTGGCGCTGTCCTTCCACACCACGGTGGCCGGCATCGCCGCCATTCCCACCGCCACGCAGGTGGGCTTCGCCTGCGGGCTCATCGGGCTGGGGCCGCTGGGCGACCGCTACCCCCGCCACCGCGTCATTCTCGGCATGGGCGCGGCGCTGGTGTTCATGCTGCTGCTGGCCTCGGCCGCGCCCAATATCGCGCTGCTGGCAGCGGCCAGCCTCGGCGTGGGGCTGATGGCGTCCATCGCACAGCAAATCGTGCCGCTGGTGGCCCACCTGGCGCCGCCGCAACAGCGCGGCCGCGCCGTGGGCCTGGTGATGAGCGGCCTGCTGGTGGGCATCCTCGGCGGCCGGGTGCTGGGCGGGCTGGTGGGCCAGGCCCTTGGCTGGCGTGCCGTCTTCGCGCTGGCGGCTCTGCTCAACGCCGCATCGCTCGTCATGCTGTGGCGCACCCTGCCGCGCCTGCCAGCGAACGACACCACGGCGCAAAGCTATGGCCATCTGGTGGCGTCCACCCTCGGCCAGTTCCGCAAGCATGCCGAGCTGCGCGCGGCCGGCGTCACCGGCGGCCTGTTCTTCGGCGCCTTCAGTGTGTTCTGGGTGGGGCTCACGCCCTTGCTGGGCAGCCCGGCCTATGGTCTCGGGCCTGCGGCGGCCGGCCTGTTCGGCATTCTGGGGCTGACCGGTGCCTTGGTCGCCCCGGTTTCAGGCCGCCATTGCGACCACCCCGGCGGCCCGCGCCGTGTGCTGCTGGTGGCGCTGGTGGGCGTGCTCGCGGCCTGGGCGCTGTTCGCCTTCGGCGGCCACGGCCTGATCTGGCTGGTGCTGGGCGTGGTGGTGCTGGACGCCGGGGTGCAAGGCGCGCAAATCGCCAACCAGACGCGCATCTACGCGCTCGACGCAGCCTCGCGCAGCCGCATCAACGCGGTGTACATGACGCAATACTTCATCGGCGGTGCCGCCGGCACCTTCGCCGCCAGCCACGCCTGGGCGCTGGGCGGCTGGCCCGCTGTGGTGCTCACCGGCGCCGCGTTCTCGGCCCTGGCCCTGGTGCTGCATGTGGGGTGGAATCCGGGCAAGGCTGCGGCTGGCTGAAGCTGTGCGGATTCGGGAAGGGGGCGGGAGGGGGGCGGAAACGACGCGCGCCGGGTGGGTTGATGACCTGCCCCCTCGCGCAACCCCCACCGTGAATCAGCGCTGCTCCGCAGCCTGCGCGAGCAACGCGGTCAAGGCCTGCACCACGGCGGCCGGCGCTTCGCTCATCAAAGCGTGGCCGGCGTCCAGGGTCGTCACCCGGGCCTGGGGTAGGGCCTCGCGCAGGCGCTGCGTGGCTTTTGTCGGCGTCATGCGGTCGTGCTCGCCAAGGATGAAGGCCACTGGCGCGCGCACCCGCGCCGCCATGTCCGGCGCGTCGGCATAGGCGTTGCAGGCGGCCAGATCGGTGGCCAGCACATTGCCCTGGGCGCAGCCAGCCTGCACCGACTGCATCAACGCCAGGGTTTGCTGCACCAGTTCGGGCTGCAGCGGCTGGCCGTCCTGCTGCTTGTGCGACCACATGGCCATATTGCGCAAAGCGACATCAGGCTGGTTCTGCGCCGAATCCAGCAAAGCCGGCGCCACCCGCATCGGCCATGCCGTGCCCACCAGCGCGAGATGGCCGATGCGCTGCGGCGCCAGCCCCGCCGCATGCAGCGCCACCAGCGAACCCATGCTGTGCCCCGCCAGTGCACAGCGCTCCAGACCGCAGGCGTCCAACAACTTCAGCACCCAAGCGGCCATTTGCGCCACGTCCGTGCAAAGCGGCCCGCCGCTGCCGCCATGCGCGGGAAGGTCGGGCGCATACACCGCATACCCCGCCCGCGCCAGCCCGGGCGCAACCGGCAACCAGGCGCGGTGATCGTTCGCCGCTCCATGCAAGAGCACGATGGCGATGGGCGCCGCAGCGCCCGCGATGACCGTCGGCTCGGTGTATTCGACATGAACGGCGCTGCCGTCAACTAGGCATTGCATGGGAGAACTCCTGAGTGTCCAAGCGGCTGGACCAAGGCCTGAAAGATAGCGCGCTGCAAGCCATAGTCGGCACTCCGGATGCTCGACCTCGTCCCGATGGACCCGGTTCAAACCGCTCACGCTGCCAGAGCATTGGCGATGCCTCTGGGAAACAATGCATGCGATGTGAATTGTGTTGTGTTATGAACGATGAATCGGATAGGATCAAGCATCTGGCTCGAATAATGGTAGTTTTTGTGCTAATCTTTGTAAACTGCTTATCAGACATAATGGCGCAAAAGGTCTCGTTTTTTGCTGCCCTCCTATGATCCGCTGCCATTCGACACCAAAAAATCAAGAAAGACAACTCATGCAATTTAGATTCATCTACACAATTCTTTTCATTTCAATCGCGCTCGCTGGTTGCGCATCCACAGGGGTCGTTCCCATAGATAGCGACACTTACATGATCTCAAAGCAGAGCGCTGCCGGCATCTTCGGTACGCCTAATGGCGTTATGGCAGACATCTATAAAGAAGCAAACGCATATTGCGCGCGCACAGGAAAGACCATTGAAACCGTGAACGCCAAAATAAGTGGCGCCATTCCGTTTGTGCGGGAAGGAAGCGCCACGCTTCAGTTCAAATGTGTTTCCAAGTAATCGCCAAGCAGGCTAGTACTCTACACAAATCACCATTTTGAGAAGTAGAATGATGAGACAGAATGGTGCAAAAGGTGTCGTTTTTGCGAAGCCCCTTGACGCGGGCCACGCTCAAGAACCAGCGTGGCGTTGTTTGGCAGTTTGTTTATACCTGTATTTTTGCAGTCAATCGGCCTGAAACCCTGGCTTCAAGCCACCTCCCGGAGCAAGCGATGACAAAAATATTCCGCACCCTTCGGCTTATCCAGCAGGCTTTCTGGATGCATTACGTTGAGCGTATTGTCGCGTGCTGCACTATAAACAATTCTGAAGAAGCGGAGCCGAACGAACAATGAAATCCAAAGCGCTTATCTTTTCGGCCGCTACATTGTTGTTGTGTGGCTGTGTCACGACGACCGCGCCTGTATCTATGGGCGAAGGTCGCTACATGATTTCGTTGAATGCTCGCGGCGGATTCAAAAATGATGGGGAGCTTTTGGCACAAAGCATTAAGAACGCAAATGCGTTTTGTGCCGGTAAAGGTCTACACGCAGTCGCGCTAAACACCAAGTCCACCGGTGTTCAAATGTGGACTCCTCAAAATAACCAAGTTGTTTTCAAATGCGCGTCCGAGTCGCACTGATCTCATTTCCTGGTCGCGGGCGTAATGCCAAACGTTAGCCGTCATCCATGACCCGCGCCTCAAACCAAGCCATCGAACGCGGCTACTTTGAGCAGTTCAGGGCTCACTTCCCTCTCCCGGCAGGGAGCGTGGAGTACACCGACAAGCCCGACGTCATCATTCACGGTGCGCGCAAGCTTGGCGTCGAGATCGCGAACTTATACCTTTCGGACGGTGGCGATTCGAGCAGCGAGCAAGCACAGCGCCGCTTCAGAAAAAGGGTATTACAGGAAGCGCAGGCCCAGTACTTGGCCGCCGGAGGCCGGAAGATTGAATTGACGATCTCCTTCGATCCAACACATCCGATCACGAGTCCCAAAGCACTGGCATCGGCTTTAGCCGCAGCAGCGAAACCAATTGAGAGGTCGCCTGCCGGTCCAGTTAGTCGGACCTTGCTCGCACACATGCCAGAGGTCTGCTCCATCTATTACAACCCAGTCGAGTACCCTGACGCAGTCTGGCGCGCATCTCAGTGCTACACCGTGCCCAGTCTCTCACTATCTCGTGTCGCCGCAGTTGCTACCGCGAAGCATGACAAGCTTCGTGCATACGTGCCGTGCAACGCCTTCTGGCTCCTGCTCGTTGTTGACTTCTTCGATAGCGCACAAGATCAAGGCATTCAATGGCCAGACCCAGACTCTCGATTCCCTTCACCGTTCGAGAGAATAATCCTCTACAAGCCGCAGTTCGCCGAATGGGCCGAAGTCCCTATCAAGCAATGACCGCAAACCCACGATTAGCCAAAATGAAACGACTCGCCTACCTTTTCACCATATTGACAACATTTGTTGTCTCCGGTTGCCAGAGCACAGGCGTCATTCCAACGGGTCAGGATTCATACATGATTGGCAAGAAGGATGGCATGCCAGGCCTTGGCGTCTCACTAACCAACAAAGCAGAGGTCTATCGTGAGGCCGATGAATTTTGCCGAGCGAAGGGTCTTGAGGTCCAAACTTTGGAGGTAACTACGACCCCAGCGCGGCTAGCCCAACTAGGATCAACAGAGTTGGATTTCAAGTGCGTAGCACCAGGAGGCACCGCACAGCCTTTACAGAAGAGACCAGACACTGTAATCGAAATCCGCAAATGAGCAGGTGGACCAACCCATCGTTCCATCGGCTTGGCGCGGCTTGCCGAGACAGACCGGTGAATTAGTTCGTTAGGCCGCACAGTCGTCCGCTATTCGGCAACTGAGCCTTCAAAAAACTATTGAAAACCACCGTTTCCGAGAACGCTTGAATCGAGAATCGCCGGCGCCTTGAATCAACAATTTGTCGTTCTCGTTTCCCATTCTCGATGGCTCACGATCTGCATATGTCGTGCAAGCGAGTTTTGAGAAGTACGAAGCATTGGGCGAAGCCGATCTGTCTAGGCGGAGCATCACGCCGCCCGGCCCTGCAAGCAGACATGCTCTCGTGGCAAGACCTCATGCAAGGAACGAGGCCCGCACCCAAGCATGAATGCTGGCTGACTCGGTTGGGCACCGAGCACGACAAGGTGCCGCTAACCGGCACATCAACGTTGTTCCCCATGGAAGCCTGCCGCTGGCTGGACTATATTGGTTGCATAGCCATCGGGCAGATGCAGCGACGAGGAGACAGCCATGCAAGTTAGCGATATTTTGAGGGTCAAGGGCGGCGCGCTGTTCACGGTGGCGCCGGATACGCCCTTGCTCGAAGCGGCCCGCACCATGACGCAGCATGATGTGGGCTCGCTGGTGGTGATGCGGGCTGGCCATCTGGCGGGCATGCTCACCTTCCGCGAAGTCATTGCCGCGCTGGCCGGCGCGCAGCCGGGCGAAGCCCAGGTGGCCGACGTGATGCTGGGCGAGCCGGTGCATTGCACCCCGCTGACCAGCCTGGACGAGTTGCGCCGCCTGATGCTGGAGAGCCACACCCGCTACATGCCGGTGATGGAGGGCACCACCCTGCTCGGGGTGATTTCCTTCCACGATGTGGCTCGCGCCGTGGTGCAGGAACAGGACTTCGAGAACCGCATGCTCAAGGCCTATATCCGTGACTGGCCGCAGGACGACGCACAGACCCCGAGCCCATCGGCAGGGACGCCGCCCACATCGGCAACCATCCAGCCGCTTTCGCGCAGCATTTGATCCAAGCCCCCAGGGCGCCCTTCCCCCAAGGGAGTTGAGGAAACGACGGCTGACCGTCTGCTTCCTCAGGAGAGCCCAGGGCACCATCGACGGTGCCCGCCCTCCGGGCCGACACCCAGCCCCGTAACCCTGGTTTCCAGCCGCTAGCATTGCGGGTTTTGCGCTGGCACACCCGCGCGAACACTCCCGCATGCCCGCACCCTCCCATCTGCTGTATCTGCACGGCTTTCGCTCCTCGCCCCAGTCGGCCAAGGCGCTTGTCACCGGCGCGCGCCTGCAGGCCATCCAAAACGAGCGCCGCGCGCGCGGGCTGGGGCCGGTGCAATGGCTGTGCCCGCAACTGCCGCCCTCCCCGGCGCAGGCCATGGCCGAGGTGCTGGCGTTGGTGCGAGGTGTCGCGCCGGGGCGCCTGGCGCTGGTGGGCAGTTCGCTGGGCGGCTTCTACGCCACGTATCTGGCGCACCGCCTGCAAGCCCGCGCCGCGCTGCTGAACCCTGCGGTGAACCCGGCGCGTGATTTGCGCTCGCAAATTGGCGAGCTCACGGCCTGGCACGACCCGCAATCAGCGTTTCATTTCACGGCGGCGCATGTCCACGAACTCCATGCGCTGGAAGTCGGCGACCTTGCCAGCGCCGTGCCCGAGGCTTCGCGTTACCTTGCCGTGATCGCGCAGGACGACGAAGTGCTCGACTGGCGCGAAATGGCCGCGCGCTACGCCGGCGGCCATTTGCGCATCGTGCCGCACGGCGGCCACGCGCTCACGGATTACGCCACGCATCATCTCGACGCCGTGCTGGATTTTCTCGGCATTCATGCCGACGCGGCGTGACCCTCACCATTCCAACCCACGTGACCTACATCCTTTTCGAAGACGCCGGCAAGCTCGCCACCGGCCGCATCATGAGCCAGGCCGACACCTCGATGCAGGTGGAACTGGCCAGCGGCAAACGCCAGAAAATCAAGGCCCAGCAGGCGCTGCTGCCGTTCGATGCGCCCGCACCGGATGAACTGCTGGCCTGGGCGCAGGCGCAGCAGGACGGCATCGAGCTCGACTTGTTGTGGGAGTTCGCGCCGGAAGACGAATTCGGCTTCGGCGTGGCGGCGGCCGATTACTACGGCGGCAAGCCCACGCCGCAACAGCAGGCCGCCGTGCTGCTGCGCCTGCATGGCGCGCCGCACTACTTCCAGCGCCGTGGCAAGGGGCTGTTCCGCAAGGCCAGCCAGGAGACGGTGCAGGCGGCGCTGGCCGGCATGGCTCGCAAGGAGGCGCAGCAACGGCAGATCGAGGCCGATGCGCAAGCCCTGGTGGACGGCCACTGCCCCGAAGCCATTGCCGCCAAGCTCTACGCCCTGCTGTTCAAGCCCGACAAGAACGGCGTGGAATACAAGACCCTGGCGCTGGCGGTGAAGCAGAGCGGCCATGGCGCGCTGCATTTGCTGCGCGCGGCGGGTGCCATTGCATCGCCCTGGCATTTCCACATGCAGCGCTTTTTGCTGGAGCATTTCCCCAAGGGCACCGGCTTCGCCGACCTGCCGCTGCCGGCGGCCGACGCCGGGGATTTGCCGCTGGCCGAGGTGCAGGCGTTTTCCATCGACGATTCGGCGACGACCGAGATCGACGACGCGCTGTCGGTACAGCCGCTGGAAGGTGGCGGCGTGGTGCTCGGCATCCACATCGCCGCGCCGGCGCTGGCCCTGGCGCGCGACAGCGCCTGGGACCAGGCGGCACGCGCGCGCATGTCCACCGTCTACATGCCCGGCGACAAAATCACCATGCTGCCCGACGCGCTGGTGCAGAGCTTCACGCTGGCCGAAGGCAGCAGCCGCCCTGCCGTGAGCCTGTATGTCACGCTGGACGCGAACCTCGCCATGCAGAGCCACGAGACGCGGGTGGAGCGCGTGCCCATTGCCGCCAATCTGCGCCACGACCTGCTGGACGCCGAAGTCACGGAAGATGCGCTGAATGGCGTCGGCGCCGCACCCAGCTTTGCCTTCGCCACGGAGCTGGCGCTGCTGTGGCGCATCGCGAACAAACTCAAGACCGGGCGCGAAGCGGTGCGTGGCCGGCCCGAGCGCCCGGGCGGGGTGGACTACAGCTTCCGCGTCACCGGCCTGGAGCAGGGCGAAGACGCGGCGCGGGTGGACATCGTGCCGCGCCGCCGCGGCGCGCCGCTCGACCTCATCGTCGCCGAACTCATGATTCTGGCCAACGCCACCTGGGGCGGCTGGCTGGCCGAGCTGGGCCTGCCCGGCATCTACCGCAGCCAGAGCGGCATGGGCGCCAACCTGCGCACCCGCATGGGCACCAAGCCGGCGCCGCACCAGGGCCTGGGCGTGGCGCAATACGCCTGGTGCACCTCGCCGCTGCGGCGCTACACCGACCTGGTGAACCAGGGCCAGATCATCGCCGCCGCGCGCCATGGCCGCACCGCCCTGCTGGCCGTGCCCTACAAGCCGAAGGACGCGCAGTTGTTCGCCATCGTCGGCGCGTTCGAAGACGCCTACAAGGCTTATGCCGATTTCCAGAACGGCATGGAACGCTACTGGACCCTGCGCTATTTGCAGCAGGAAGGCATTGCCGAGCGCGAAGCCGCCGTGCTGCGCGACGGGCTGGTGCGGGTGGACGGCCTGCCGCTGGTGCTGCAGGCGCTGGGGGCGCAGGACCAGCCGCGCGGCACCCGCGTGCGCGTGCAGTTCGGCCAGCCCGACCTCATCACGCTGGAGCAGCCGTGCAAGGTGGTCGAGGTGCTGCGCGACGTGTCGGCCGCCGTCGGTGAAGCGGCGCCGGTGGATGAACCGGCCGAGGAAGAAGACGCCGCCACCCTGGCCACGGGCCTGCATCTGGCCGTGGACGAAGCCGAGGTTGAAACCGAGCTTGCAGCCGAGCCGGGCGCTGCCTCCGCCGCTGCCTGATCCAGCCGGCCACCTCACCGATCTGCCCCCGCGGCCAGCGTCACCCGCCCTTCCCCGCCAGCCCCTTGCGCATGTCCTCGCTCCGCGCCATTCATCTCGGCAAACTGCAGTGGGCGCTGCTCATTTCGGTGGCGGCGCACGCGGCGCTGCTGGCGCTGAAGGTGGGCGCGCCCGAGACCTTCAACCGCATGTTCCAGGACACGCCGCTGTCGGTGGTGCTGGTCAACCAGTCGTCCACCGAAGCCCCCGAAAAACCGCAGGCGCTGGCCCAGGTCAACCTCGCCGGCGGGGGTGACGCGGCCAAAGGCCTGGCCACCACGCCGCTGCCGGCAACGGCCACCGTGGTCGATGGCAACGCGCTGCAAAACCAGAGCCGCTCGCTGGCGCAGGACGAGCAGAAGCAGCGTGAACTCATCACCCAGGTGAAGAGCCAGATGGTGCAGTTGCAGCGCCTGGCCGCGCAGCAGACCAAGCCGGCGGCTGCGCAGGCGCTGGAAGATCAGCGCAAGCGCCTGCTGGACCTGCTCGGCGCCATCGAGCGCCACATCGACCAGCAAAACGCCAAGCCGCGCCGCCGCTTCGTCGGCCCCAACACCCGCAGCGTGCCGTATGCGCTGTACTACGACCACATGCGGCAGAAAATCGAGCATCTGGGCACGATCGATTTTCCGCAACGCGACGGCAGCAAGCTCTACGGCAAGCTCATCATGGCCATCACCGTGGATGCCTCGGGACGGCTGGCCAAGAGCGAGGTGGTGCGCAGCTCGGGCAACCCACAGCTCGACCGCATGGCGCGGGCCATCGTCAACGCAGCCCAGCCCTACGGCCGCTTCAACGCCGCCATGCGACGCGATGCCGATCAGCTCGTCATCGTCGCCGGCTTCGACTTCACCCGTGAAGGCGGCCTGGAAACCCACATGCAGGCTCAGCCGGGGCAAGACGGCAGCCCCGCGCCATGAGCAGCCCGACCCCGCGCACACCCATGCCCATCGCCACGCACCTGCCCGACCTCTACGCCGTGCTCGGCAACCCGGTGGAACACAGCAAGTCGCCGCGCATCCATGCGCTGTTCGCGGCGCAATGCGGGCTGTCCTTGCACTATGAAAAGCGCCTGATCGCGCTGGACGGCTTCGCGCACGGGCTGCAGGCCTTTCGTGCCGAGAGCGGGCGCGGCTGCAACGTCACCGTACCGTTCAAGTTCGAGGCCGCGCGCGCTGCCCGCCGCCTGTCGCCACGCGCGGCCCTGGCCGAGGCCGCCAACACCCTGGGCTGGGGCGATGACGGCGAACTCTGGGGCGACAACACCGACGGCATCGGCCTGGCGCGTGACCTGACACGCATCTTGACGCGCGCGCCCGGAAGTCGGCAGGCGGGCAGTGCTGAAGCCCATCCGCTCGCGGGCAGAACGATGTTGCTGCTGGGCTCGGGCGGCGCCGCCAGCGGCGTCCTGGGCGCGCTGATCGAGGCCGGCGCGCAAGCCATTGCCGTGTGGAACCGCAGCGCCGACAAAGCCCACCTTCTGGTCGCGCGCCATGCCGGCGTCGCCCGCGAACATGGCGTGGCGCTCGCGGCCGTGACCGAGCCCGCGCCGGGGTTCGATCTCGTCATCAACGCCACCGCGTCCAGCCTGGGCGGCGCCACGCTGGAACTGCCGCCCGGCGTGCTGCGCCCCGGCATGTTGGCCTACGACCTGATGTACGCCGCGCAAGCCACAGCCTTCATCGCCCAGGCCCGCAAGGCCGGTGCCGAGGCGCAAGACGGCCTGGGCATGCTGGTGGAACAGGCGGCGGAGAGCTTCTGGCTCTGGCACGGCGTGCGCCCCGACACCGCACCGGTTCTGGCCACGCTGCAGGCCGAGTTGCGCGGGCGTTCGGACTGACCGCCCCCTTTGCATCCCCAACTTCTCGCAAACACGCACCTGCCCTGCCATGGCCGAGTCATCCAAACGCTCCAGCTTGCGCCCCATCCTGTGGCTGTGTTTCTGGGCCGTCGTCGTTCTGCAGGGCTATTTCGCGTTGCGCATTGCGCTGTGGACGGTGATCCCGCCGTCGAGCACGGCCTTCATGCGCGCCGCGCAGTTGCGCATTCTCAAGGGCGACCCAGGGGCGTCACCCCAGCCGGCTGGGCGCCAAGACAGGCTGAGCGCGGCCCAGCGTTGGCTCGATGCGCCTTGGCTGCACGACTGGGTACCCTACGACCGCATCAGCCCCTGGCTCAAGCGCTCGGCCGTGGCCTCGGAAGACGCCACATTCTTGACCAACGACGGCGTCGACTGGACGGCCATTCAACAAGCCTGGCAGAAAAACCACAGCCGCCGCGACGAGCGTCTGCACCGCATCATCGGCGGTTCGACCATCACCCAGCAACTGGCGAAGAACCTGTTTCTCTCACCGCAGCGCAGCTATGTGCGCAAGGCGCAGGAACTGGTCATCGCCTACATGCTCGAAGGCATTCTGGGCAAGCGTCGCATCCTGGAGATCTACCTCAACAGCGTGGAGTGGGGCGAGGGCATTTACGGTGCCGAAGCGGCCGCGCAGCATTATTTCCATGTGTCGGCGGCGCGGCTGTCACCTTGGCAGGCCGCGCGCCTGGCGGTGATGCTGCCGGCGCCGCGCTTTTTCCAGAACCACTTGTACGGTCCCTACATCAACGGCCGCACCGGGGTGATCGCCGCGCGCGCCTACCAGGTGCAGATTCCGCGCTGAAGCGCGGGCAGCGGCGCTCAGGTTTTGGCAAGTCGCGCAAAGGCGGCGTCGGCTGCGTCCAGCGTGGCGGCAATGACGTCCGGCCCATGCGCGGCGGAAACAAAGCCGGCCTCGTACATGCTGGGAGCGAGATAGACCCCGCGGTCGAGCATGGCGTGGAAAAAGCGCTTGAAGGTTTCGACATCGGCGCCGGCAACGTCCGGGTAGTTGCGCGGCAAGGTGTCGGCGAAATAGAAGCCGAACATGCCGCCTTCACTGTCGGTGCGGAAGGTGATGCCGTGACGCGCCGCCGCGGCGTCCAGCCCCTGCATCAGTTGCCGGGTGGTGGCAGCCAGACGGTCGTAAAAGCCGGGACGCTGGATGATGCGCAACTGCGCCATGCCGGCGGCCACGGCCACCGGGTTGCCCGACAGCGTGCCAGCCTGGTAGACGTTGCCCAGCGGCGAAAGCTTGTGCATCACATCGGCGCGGCCACCGAAAGCCGCCAGCGGCATGCCGCCGCCAATCACCTTGCCCATCACCACCAGATCGGGCTTGATGCCGTAGACCTGCTGCGCTCCGCCCAAAGCGACGCGAAAGCCGGTCATCACCTCGTCCCACACCAGCAGCGCGCCATGCTCGGTGCAGAGTTCGCGCAGGCGCTGGTGCCACGCTTTCGAGCCACGGATGAAGTTCATATTCCCGGCAATGGGCTCGACCATGACGCAGGAAATCTCATGCCCGCGCGCTGCGAACAAGGCCTCGATCTGCGTGATGTTGTTGAACTCCAGCACCAGTGTGTGCTTGGCCAGATCGGCCGGCACGCCGCCGGAACTCGGGTTGCCGAACGTGAGCAGGCCAGAGCCGGCTTTCACCAGCAGGCTGTCGGCGTGGCCGTGGTAGCAGCCCTCGAATTTGACGATGGCGTCGCGCCCGGTGAAGCCCCGCGCCAGGCGGATGGCGCTCATCCCGGCCTCGGTGCCGCTGGACACCAGGCGCACCATTTCCACGGCCGGCATGAGCCTGCAAATGGCTTCGGCCATGTCGATTTCGTCGGCCGTCGGTGCGCCGAAGCTCAGCGAGCGCGTGGCGGCGCGCTGCACCGCCTCGATGACTTCGGGATGGGCGTGGCCGGCGATCATCGGCCCCCAGGAGCCGATGTAGTCGATGAAGCGCGTGCCCTCGGCGTCGATCATGTACGGGCCTTCGGCGCGGTCGATGAAGCGCGGCACGCCGCCCACCTGACGGAAGGCGCGCACGGGGGAGTTCACCCCGCCGGGAATGGTGCGCTGGGCGCGGTCGAAAAGTTGGGCGTTGCTGGACATGGCGACTGCAAGAAAACGCCGCCCGGGGCGGGCGGCTGATTGGGAGAGAAAGGACGAAGCAGGAGGCTTACTGCAGACCCACCGGAGAGATGGAATCGTCGTCGGCCTCGGGGCTGGTCTGAGCCCAGAAAAAACGGTCGGGAACGAGATGGCCCATGCCCGGGCGGTAGGCGAAATCCAGGCTCTGGTCGAGGAACTCCAGCCCCTCATGCACCGCCTGGTCAAGCTTGGCGCCCGTGCCCAGCAACGCCGCCACGGCGGCCGAAAGCGTGTCGCCGGCACCGGAGAAACCCGCATCGAACATCTCGAAGCGCTCGCGCAGCAACTGGCGACGCGGGCTCAGCAGCACGTTCTCCACATGGTTTTCGGGCACCAGAATGCCCGTCACCAGCAGGTATTGCACCCCCATGCCCTGCGCCTGATGCATCAGCGCCTCGGGCGTGGGCGGCTCTTCGCGCTCGACGTCGGGGAACAGGAACTGGGTGAGGGCCGTGACGTTGCCGCACAACACGCGGGTCTGCGGCAGCACCAGTTCCTGCATGGCCTTGATGTATTCCTCGGCCTGGCTTTCGTCGAACACCTGCAGATTGCCGACATAAGTGACCAGCGGCACCTGGGAGTAATCGGCCAGGAGTTCGGCCACGGCGCTGACCACCTCGACACTGCCGAGGAAACCCACTTTCCAGGAGGCCAGCTCCACGTCTTCCAGCACGGCGCGCGCCTGCTCGATCACGGCGTCGGCCTCGATCTCGACGATGTCGAAAATCTCGGCCGTGTCGCGCACCCAGATGGACGTGGTGACCGGCAGAGCGTGGCAACCCACGGCAGCGCAAACCGCCTGGTCCGCCGCCAGCCCTGCGGCACCGCTGGGGTCGGCGGCGTTGAAGGCCATCACGGCTGGTGGAGATTCGGGAGCTTCGGTCGGATTGGGCATGATGGGTTCGGGTGATGAAGCAAACGGGGGCGGCCAAACCCACAGCCGCGCTTGGTATGCAAGACGCCACAGCCCTGCACAACCTCTTCATAGAATGATTGAATCTTATGCCAGAGGGCGATACGCTGTGACACAACCTGACTACAAAACCTGGATGTGCTTGATCTGCGGCTTTATTTATAGCGAAGAAGAAGGACATGCAGAAAGTGGCCTGGCCGCTGGCACACGCTGGGCAGACATCCCGATGAACTGGACTTGCCCGGAATGCGGGGCGCGCAAGGATGACTTCGAAATGGTGCAGATCTAGCTTCAAACTTCAAGCAGCTGCACGTCTTGACTCCTGCGTGCAGTTTTCTGTGCATTCACATCACCGCATATTCTCTGGAGACCCTGCTTGAGCACGGCCAATGGTTCATTCAAGGTGTTGGTGGTCGATGACAGCAACACCATCCGCCGCAGCGCGGAAATTTTCCTCAAACAGGCTGGCTACCAGGTGCTGTTGTCGGAAGACGGATTCGACGCCTTGTCGAAAGTCAACGACACCCTGCCCGACATGATCTTTTGCGACATCCTGATGCCGCGCCTTGACGGTTACCAGACCGTGGCCATCATCAAGCGCAGCCCGCGCCATGCAGGCATCCCGGTGATCATGCTTTCGTCCAAGGACGGTGTGTTCGACAAGGCTCGCGGCAAAATGGTGGGCGCAGAGGCCTATCTCACCAAACCCTTCACCAAAGACCAACTGCTCCAGGCGGTCGATCAATATCGCAACACTCCCTCAGGCGCCAACGCCGCACACCCATGAGCATCCAAAAAATTCTGGTCGTCGACGACTCCCGCACTGAGCTTTATTTTCTGTCCGATTTGCTGAGCAAGAACGGCTACACCGTGAGCACCGCCGAAAACGGCGAGCAGGCGATGAGTGCGCTGGCAGCCGACAAGCCCGATCTGATTCTGATGGACGTGGTGATGCCGGGCCAGAACGGCTTTCAGCTCACGCGCCAAATCACCCGCAACCCGGCGTTCAGCGAGGTTCCGGTCATCATCTGCACCAGCAAGAACCAGGAGACCGACAAACTCTGGGCCATGCGCCAGGGCGCGCGCGACTTCGTCACCAAGCCCGTGGACCCGCATGATCTGTTGAGCAAGATCATGGCGCTGTCCTGAGCCGCGCCCACCACACGCCCTTGCCCCTCAGTCCAAGACATGGCACGCAGCAGTCTGATCGAATTCCAGAGCCAGCTTGCATCGCGCCTGCAGGCCGCGCAGTTGACGCAGAGCGAGTCACGCTGGCTGGCTGTGGTCGCTGGCCAGCAGCGCATCTTGTTGCCCTTGTCGCAAGCGGGCGAAATCTCGGCTTATGAGCCACCCATGCTTTTGCCGCATGCTCAAGCCTGGTTCGCCGGCCTGGTCAACTTGCGTGGCGTGTTGTGCGGCGTGGTCGACCTCGCGGCTTTTCTCGGTGCGCGCCTCGCCAGCAGCCCGCGCAGCAATGCCCAAAGCCGCTACATCCAGTTCACACCCCAGCTCGAAATCAACGCCGTGCTCCTGGTCGATCAACTTGCCGGCTTGCGCACCCCCGGACAATTCGTCATGGACGAGCACTCGCCCGCCGCCACGGAGCCTTGGCTCGGCCCGGGTCTGCTCGACGCCTCGGGGCTGACCTGGCGCGAGCTGAACCTGGCCTTGCTGGCGGATGACACCCGATTTCTTGCCGTGGTCTAGTGCGAGGTGCTCCGCATCGCGCCCATGCACTGACCGCCACTGACTGCCCGACTGCCTTCCCCGCTCACATTTCACACTAGACGTAACGCCGGAGTTCCCATGGCCCTGTTTCCCCTGTTCGGTTCCAAAAACCCCGTCGAGGCCCCCACGGCCATCGCCGAATCCAGCGTCTCCATATCGTCAACTGTCCAGATGGATCAGGACACGCAAGAACAGCGCCCACATCAGGAGACGCAAAACGCACTTCCCGTGATCGGCCACCTGCCCTTGCCCCAGCAGCAGCGCGTGCTGGTCCTGCTGCTCATCGTCGCTGTGATCCTCGTCGGCCTGGGCCTGGCGGTCACTTTGCGTGTTGCATCCAGTTCGGCCAAGTTGTTGGATACCACCGGCGACGCCATGATGCAGTCGCAGCTTGTCGCCAAGTCCATCAGTGCATCCTTGCTGGGCTCGGAGAGCTCATTCGGTGAACTCAAGACGGGTGCCAATGCTTTGAGCACCGACTTCCAAGCGCTTGGCGGTGGCAATCCAGCTGCCAGTTCAGATCTGGCCGCGATTCAACCCTTGGTCGACGGCATGGTGAAGAACGCGCTGTCCGTGGTCAAGCTTGAACCGGTGCTGACACAAACGAACAAGTCCTTGCGCGCCGTGAACCGGCAGTCCGACAGCCTGCTTGAAACGACCGAAACCATCTCATCGCTGATGCTGCAGGAAAACGCGCCGGCGGCCAATATCGCCGCGGCCAGCCAGCTCAATATGCTGACCCAGCGCATCGGCAAATCAGCCAATGAATTTCTGTCCTTCGAAGGCGTCAGCCCCGAGGCTGTTTTCGCCCTCGGCAAGGATCTGAACACCTTCAACGACTTGTCCAAAGGTCTGCTCGATGGCGACCCCAATTTGCAGCTGACCGCCGCCAAAAGCCCGCAACTGCGCGCCCAGTTGCAAAACCTGGTGAAGCGTTTCGGCGAGACCCGCCAGCTCACCACCGGCATTCTGTCCAATCTGCAGGGCTTGAGCAGCGCGCGCATTGCTCAAGCCTCGGTGGTGAAAGACTCGGTGCCGCTGCTGGCCAAGCTGCAAACCTTGCAGAGTGACTACGCGTCACATGCCGGCGTGAGCACACAGGCCCTGTTATTCCTGATTGCGATGGGGGTGCTGGCGCTGCTGGCGCTGGCTGGTTTGGCCAGGCTGTATGTGCAGGAAACGCGTCAACGCGCGAACCAGTCCGAGATGCAGCGCCAGTTGGCCGAACGCCAGGAGCTCGATGCCCGCCGCACCAACGAGGCCAACCAGTCGGCCATTTTGCGATTGATGAACGAACTGCAGAACGTGGCTGAAGGCGACCTGACTCAACAGGCAACCGTGACCGAGGACATCACCGGCGCCATTGCCGACTCGGTGAACTACACCGTGGAGGAGTTGCGCAATCTGGTGTCGCAAGTGCAATCCACCGCCGACCAGGTGAGCTACGCCTCATCACGGGCGCAAACCACGTCGGGCAACCTGCTCAAGACCTCCGAGCAGCAACTGGTGGAAATTCGTGAAACCGGCCAGTCGGTGCTGGATATGGCCGAGCGCATCAATGCCGTCTCGGCGCAGGCGCAACGGTCATCCGACGTGGCGCGCCAGTCGCTCACCGCCGCCGAACAGGGCCTGCAGGCGGTGCGCAATTCCATCGACGGCATGAACGCCATCCGCACCCAGATCCAGGACACCTCCAAGCGCATCAAACGCCTGGGCGAATCGTCGCAGGAAATCGGCGAAATCACCGAGCTGATTTCCGACCTGACCGAACAGACCAACGTGCTGGCGCTGAACGCCGCCATTCAGGCTGCTTCAGCGGGTGACGCCGGCCGCGGCTTCTCGGTCGTGGCCGAGGAAGTGCAGCGTCTGGCCGAGCGCTCGGCCGAAGCCGCCAAACAGATCTCGGCGCTGGTGCGCGCGATTCAGACCGATACGCAAGACGCCGTGGCCGCCATGGAAAAGAGCACGCAAGGCGTGGTGGAAGGCGCCAAGCTCTCGGACAACGCCGGCACGGCGCTGACCGAGATCGACCGCGTGTCGCGACAGCTTGCCGAGCTGATTCAGCGCATTTCCGAGCAGACCCTGACCGAAGCGCAGTCGGCCAACAAGGTGGCCGGCAACATCCAGCACATCTTCGCCGTGACCGAGCAGACCAGCCAGGGCACGCGCTCCACCGCCGACCTGGTCGGCGAACTGGCACGCGTGGCCGAGGCGCTGCGCGAATCCGTGTCACGCTTCAAGATCGCCTGATCCGCCGCATCCTGCCTGCCAACTCCAGCCCGTCCAACGATCTCCTTCCTGCGCGCCCCAAGGCATGAACCTCGCTGTCTCGACACCGCTTCCCTCCCCGCAGCCGGACCCCGGGCCCCTGGCCTGGGTCATCGAGCAAGTGCGCGAGAACCTGCTCGCCGCGCAAGCTGCGGTGCGCAAGCAACTGCAACTGCGCAGCTTGGCCCAGGGCGACGACGCCCAGCCCGCAGCGGGTCATCTGCTGCAGGCGCGCCATCAGGTGCACCAGGCCGCGGGGGCCATCGACCTGCTCGGCTATTTTTCGGCGGCGCGCCTGGCCCAGGCGGCGGAGCGGGTGCTCACACGTTTCATCGAACAACCGGCCGATTTCGACACCTCGGTCCAGGCCACGCTCGAATCCGGCCTGTACGCCCTCCTCGATTACCTTGAAACCCAGCGCAGCGGCAAGCGGGAACCGGCGCTCAAGTTGTTCAAGCAGTACCACGCCCTGATGGAACTGGCGGGTGGCGAGACCGCCCATCCGGCCGATCTTTGGGACATCGACTGGACCTGGCCCGATCTGCCTGATGTCACGGCGGCAAGCCCGATGCTGCAGCCCGACGACCGCACCAACTACGAGCGTGCCCTGCTCGACCTGCTGCGCCAGCGTGATCTGCCTCAGACGGCGCGCGCGCTGCAATCCGTGGCGCAGCGCGCCGCGGCAAGCGCAAGCGGGCATGAGCAGGCCCTGTGGTGGTTGGCCGAGGGCTTTTTTGAAGCTCTGGCCCTGGGCCTACTGCCTGTGGACCTGTACGCCAAGCGCTTGTGCAACCGGCTCAATCTGCAGCTCAAGGGCCTCATGGCCGGGCAGCAGCAGCCATCCAGGCGCCTCGCCCATGAACTGCTCTTTTTCTGCAGCCAGGCCCTGGCAAAGGCGCGTGCACAAGGCCTGCGAGTTGAAACATTGGGCGCCATCCAGGCCCGCATGCATCTCTCCGTTGCAGGGGTCGTGGACTACCAGCGCACCTACTTCGGCCTGGTCGATCCATCACTCATCCAGCAAGTGCGCAAGCGTATCGGGCTGGTCAAGGAGGGTTGGTCGCAGCTCAGCAACGAAGATTTCACCCGCGTCGGCAAGTTGGTGGAAGGCACCCAGTTGCTGGGACAGGCGCTGCGCGAGATCGCCCCTGGCGCCGAGTCCCTGACCGCCGCCATCGAGCACATGGTGCGCACCGTCTCCGAGCGCCGCGACCTGCTGACTCCCGAGCGAGTGCTCGAGGTGGCGACCGCCCTGCTGTTCCTGGAAGCCTCGTTCGGCCATTTCCAGGCTGACGATGCTGAATTCCTGCAGCGTGCCAGCGAACTCGCTCGCCGACTCGACCGCAGTGCCGAAGGCGTGGCCGCCGGCACTTTCGCACCATGGATGGAAGAGCTCTACCGCAAGTCGTCCGAGAGCCAGACGATGGGGACGGTGGTGCAGGAGTTGCGCCACGACATGAGCACCGTCGAGCGCCTGCTCGACGCCTATTTCCGCGATCCGGCCACCCAGTCGGAGCTCGCGCCCGTGCCCAAGCTGCTGGCGCAAATGCGGGGTGTGCTGTCCGTGCTCGGCATGGACGTTGCGGCCCACGCACTGGGGCATATTCGCCAGACGGTTGAAGACCTCATGCTCAGTCCCCCAGACGAGCACCAGGCCCGCGAACCCCGAGGCGTGTTCGATCGCCTCGCCGGGAACATCGGCACCCTGGGTTTTCTTGTCGACATGCTGGTGTACCAGCCCGAGCTGGCGAAATCCCTGTTCAGTTTCGATGCGCAGAGCGGCGAATTGCGCGCCATCGTTCCCAGCACTCCGCACACCGCACCGCCCAGTACGCACCAGGACTTGCAGCACCAGGCGACGCAACTCGCCGACGCGCTCGACCACGGGCTCGACCCCGCGCAAGCTGCCGGCCAGTTCGAGCGTCTGCGCATGGAGGCCGCGCTGGCACAAGAAAGCACCCTGTCAGCCAAGCTGGCGCAGGCACGCGAACTGCTCGGCCCGGGGCAAGATGTCTCGGCCGCGGCCGAGCTGCTGCGCGCCCCATGGACGCAAGCAGCAGATGCCGCCACACCCGTTGCAACGGCCGCACCGGTCACACCCGCCACTGCGGCGCCCGACGCGCCGGCCGCACCAAGCTTCGACGCCCCCACAGAGCCTGGTGGCGCAGATGGTGACGACGACCTGCTCGACATCTTTCTCGAGGAGGCTGACGAAGTCATCGCCGCAGGCCAGATTGGCGTGGCCCAGCTCTCCACCAATCCTTCCGACGACAGCACGCTCACAGCCGTGCGCCGCGCCTTCCACACACTCAAGGGCAGCTCGCGCATGGTCGGGCTCACCGATTTCGGCGAAGCCGCCTGGGCGCTGGAACAGGTCTTCAACCAGGTGCTGGCGGAGCAACTGCCCATCACGCCCCCCGCGCTCGAACTCGCGCAGCACACCTTGACCGAGCTGGACGCCTGGACGCGTGCCCTGCGCACGGGCACGGCTGCGCAGCATTCGAGCAGCGCCATCCGCGCCGCGGCACGCCGTCTGCGCGGGCTGCCCGCGGAAGGCGCCGCCGTTGCGGCGCCGCTGGCAGCGGCAACGGCAATGGCCAGCGCCGCAAGTCCGGTTGAAGCACAAGCACGAATGCCCGAGGTCGAGATTCCCGATCCCGACTTTGTCGATACCTGGTCCACAGGCTTACCTCCCGTTGTTGAAGAGGATGACGCTGTCGAAGACCTGGTTGCGGCCCACGTGCCGATGCCCGTCGCTGAGGCGAATGGTTTCACCGACGCATCGGCAAGCTTCGAGCTGACGCCGTGGACCGCGCCTGCACAGCCGGAGCAGCAAGCCGTAGACATTGCGCTGCAGTTGCAACCCCCGGACTTGCCGGCGCTCGATCTGCACCTGCCTGACGCCGCGCTCCTGGATCTCGACTTCACTCCCACAGCTGCCGAGGCCCCGGCGTTGAAGCCAGCGGAGCCCGCCGCCGGCCATGACCATGGGGGCGCCACGCCAGCAAGCGAAGCCTCTGGCACGGTTGAAATGCAGGAACTTGATGCGCTGGCCTTCGACCGTCTGTTCCCCAGCGCGCCTGGCTTCGATGCACAACCTTCGACCGCGCCCGCTGATGGGACGCCCGCGCCGACTGATCTTCTCACGCCGCAAGCAGCGACCTTCGTCCATCGGCCCGACGCTGCCGGCGAGGCCGCAGACACGCCCAGCCCCGCAAACGCGGAACAACCCGACGCGGCACAAACCGCTGCCCATGCTGCGCAGCCCACGTCACCGCCCCATGTCCCCCATGCGCCTGACGCACCGCTGGCGCAGGTCTACACGCTCGACGTCCATCGTCCCACCCTGCCGACGCCGGACGAGAACATCAAGGTCGTCGGCGATCTGCGCATCCCCATCCCGCTCTACAACATCTACTTGAACGAGGCCGACGAACTGGTGCGCCGGCTCGGCGCCGACATCGCCGCCTGGTCATTGCAGCCATCCAGCCTCGTGACTGAAGACGTCACCGCCCTGGCCCACCAACTGCGCGGCAGTTCCCGTACCGTGGGCCTGCAAAGCGTGGGGCAGTTGGCCGAGCAGATGGAAGAGGCGCTGCGCTTGCAGCACGGCCACCCTGCCGCATTTGGATCGGCGGACGTCGAACTGCTGGTTCAAGCCACCGAAGAAATACGCCGCTTGCTGCACCAGTTCGCTGCAGGTTTCCTGCGCCCAGCCCAGCAAGATATGGTCGAGGCACTGCAAGCGCTGGTGCACCGTATGCAGCATCTCGGCGCCCAACCCAAGGCTGACGCGCACGAAGCCAGCACGGCGCAAAGCGGCGATGGCGCTGATGACAGTGACAGCACCGCGCATGCCGATGTGGAAGCGAATGTGGCGGTGACGAAGCACGCTGGGGACGTGGCGCCCATTGCGGCAAGCGAGCTTGCCGAGGCCCTGGAAGAGCTGGGCAGCGCAGTTGCGCCCATGGCGCCCTCTGAAAGCACGATGACGGCCGCCGCCGACCCCACCCAGCGCGACAGCATCGACCCCGAGCTTTTCCCCATCTTCGAGGATGAGGCTTCCGAGTTGCTGCCTGGACTTTCAGCTGCGCTGCGGCAATGGGAAAACAACCCGCGCGACCTTGCCGCGCCGAAGCAGGCCATGCGCCTGCTGCACACCTTCAAGGGCAGTGCGCGCATGGCTGGAGCCATGGCGCTCGGCGACCAGGCGCACAGCCTGGAGTCCGACATCGAAGCTCTGCTGAGTCTGGACACCGAGGCGCTGATCGAGTCCGACCTGATCGAACTCATCGCGCGACAAGACGCGATGAACACCCGCTTCGAGCGCCTGCGTGAAGCCAGCAGCCGCGGCGAAGTCGAACTGGGCGAGATTCACATCGAGCAGGGCTTGCAGGATGAAGCCGTGGAGCAGGCCACTGCGGCTCTGCACGCCACGTCTGCAGCGGCCGCTGCCCAAACCTCGCCGCCGGCGGCGAAGGTGGCCGCAGCATCCACATCCAATGCGCCAGAAGGCAGGGCAGCACCCCAGCCTCTGGCGATGACGCAAGCCGCACCCAGTGCCGGCCGGGTCGCCGCGCAGCCGGTGCGCGTGCGTGCCGCCCTGCTCGACCGCTTGGTGAACCAGGTGGGCGAGGTCAGTATTGCCCGCTCCCGCCTGGACAACGAGTTCGGCCTGATCCGTTCCAGCACCCGCGACCTCGGTGACAACCTCGAACGCCTGCGCACCCAGGTGCGCGACATCGAGTTGCAGGCCGACGCGCAAATGGCGGCGCGCGCGCAATCCGCCCGCGAAGATGGCCGCGACTTCGACCCGCTCGAGTTCGACCGTTTCACCCGCTTCCAGGAACTCACCCGCATGATGGCCGAGTCGGTGAACGACCTGGCGCTGGTGCAGACCACCCTGAGCCGCACGCTGCAATCCACCGACGACAACCTGGCCCGCCAGGCACGGCTCACACGCGAGTTGCAACGCGACCTGCTGCGCACCCGCATGGTCGAGTTCGACAGCATTTCCGAGCGGCTGTACCGCACCGTGCGCCAGGCCGGCAAGGACGCCGGCAAACCCGTGCGCCTGGACATCCTCGGCGGCAATATCGAAATCGACCGTGGCGTGCTCGACCGCATGGCCGGCACCTTCGAGCACATCCTGCGCAATGCCGTGGCCCACGGGCTGGAGAGCGCCGCAAAGCGCGAAGCTGCGGGCAAGCCGGCTGCGGGCACCATCACGCTCAAGCTGCGCCAGGAAGGCAGCGAAGTCGTGGTGTCCATCGCCGACGATGGCGCCGGGCTTGACTATGCCGCGATCGAGCGCAAGGCCCGCGCCACCGGCCTGCTCGGCAGCGACGAGACTGCCGACGAAGCCCACCTGCGCGAACTCATTTTCCGTCCCGGTTTTTCCAGCATGGAGCAAACTTCGGAGATCGCCGGGCGTGGTGTCGGGCTGGACGTGGTGCGCACCGACACGCGCGCCCTCGGTGGCCGTGTCGAGCTTGAATCCAAGCCCAAGCTGGGCAGCACCTTCACCTTGGTGCTACCGCTGACCACGGCCGTCACCCAGGTTGTGCTGCTGCGCGCCGGCACCAAAGTGTTTGCCGCTCCCGCCAGTCTCGTGGACCTGGTGCTGCGTCTGAAACCGGCCGATGTGGCAGCCGCGGCCGCACGCCAGCAACTGCTGCATGCCGGCCAGGATCTGCCCTTCTTCTGGCTCGGCGCCCTCACGGCCGACTCGGGTGCGAGCACCGAAGCCCCCGGCCGCACCATTCCGATCGTGCTCATTCGCAGTGCGGCGCAGCGCCTGGCGCTGCAAGTCGATGAAGTGCTGGGTAACCAGGAAGTGGTGGTCAAGAACCTGGGGCCGCAGCTCTCACGCGTGCCCGGTCTGGCCGGCATTTCCGTGTTGCCCAACGGCAATCTGGTGCTGATCTACAACCCCGTTGCGCTGGCCGCGGTTTATGGCGAACAAGCTGTGGGCCTGATGGCACAGGCCGCGAGCGCGCAAACCGCGGCAGCGCCTGCACCCACGGCGCCGTCGCCATCGTCCTTCACGCCTGTTCTTGCCGGGACCGCCGCTCCTGCCGTGCCGGCGCACGCTGCCGGCAACACCGTGCTGGTGGTGGACGACTCCATCACCGTGCGCCGCGTCACCCAGCGTTTCCTCAGCCGCAACGGCTACACCGTGGTGCTGGCCAAAGACGGGTTGGACGCGCTGGAGCAGTTGCAGGGCGCCTTGCCCGACGTGGTGCTGACCGACATCGAAATGCCGCGCATGGACGGTTTCGACCTCACGCGCAACATTCGCGCCGACGAACGCACCCGCCACCTGCCGGTCATCATGATCACCTCGCGCATTGCCGACAAGCATCGCAACTACGCGCAGGAACTGGGCGTGAACCACTACCTCGGCAAGCCCTATTCGGAAGACGAACTCCTGGGCTTGATTCGGCGCTACATGGCCCAGACCCTGCTGCACTGACGCTGGAGCAGGCCTGGCCGGCGTGCCACAGCGGCGTGCACTGCCGCCTCGAGCGAAGTCAACTCAGCTCCGGCTTTTGTCCTTCACCACGGCATAGCGCTGCAAGGTGCGGGCGCGGGCCTCGGCATGGTCCACCACTGGGGTGGGATAGTTCACGCCCAGCCGCACGCCAGCCTGTTGCAGCGACAGCGGCGCGGCCAACCACGGGGCATGGATGTCCGCGTCCGACAGGCCCGCAAGCTCGGGCACGTAGCGCCGGATGAAGCGCCCTTGGGCGTCAAATTTCTCGCTTTGCGCTACCGGGTTGAAGATGCGGAAATACGGCTGCGCGTCGCAACCCGTGGAGGCCGCCCATTGCCAGCCGCCGTTGTTGGCCGAGAGGTCGTAGTCGTTGAGCTTGAGGGCGAAATAGCGTTCGCCCAGGCGCCAGTCCAGCCCCAGGTCCTTGGTGAAAAAGCTGGCCGCCACCATGCGCAGCCGATTGTGCATGAAGCCCGTGGTGTTCAGTTGGCGCATGGCCGCGTCCACCAGCGGGTAGCCGGTGCGGCCCTCGCACCAGGCGGCATGCAAGGCGGGGGCGTCGTCCCAGACGATGCGGTCGTACTCCGGCTTGAAGGCATGGCCCACCACCTGAGGGCGGTGGTGCAGGATCTGGACGTAGAAATCGCGCCAGATCAGCTCGCTCAGCCAAGTGGCAGCTCCCTGGCTGCCGGCCTGCGCCCGCTGCCAGGCCTCGCGCGCCAGTTCGCGCACGCTGATGGTGCCAAAGCGCAGATGCACCGACAGATAGCTCGTGCCCTTGACGGCGGGATAGTCGCGCGCCTGGGCGTAAGCGTCGATGCGCTGCAGGAAGTCCGCGAACTGGGCTTGCGCCCCGCTGGCCCCTGCAAGCAGGCCCGGAGGCAAGCTGGCGGCCGCGAAGCCCAGTTCGTGCAGGCTTGGCATGGTCTGCGCTGCCGAGACGGGCCAGAGCTGATGCGGCAGGCACGCCACGTCGCGCGCCGCCAGGTCTTGCGGCCCCACGCGCTTGAGCCAGGCATTTTTGTAGGGCGTGAATACGCTGTAGGGCTTGCCCTGGCCGGTCAGTAGCGCGTCGGGCTGCAGCAGAACCTGGTCGTGAACGCCGTGAAACTCCACGTCCTGGCCGGCGAGCAGGCCGGCAACCTCGGTGTCGCGCTGTACGGCACTGGGTTCATCATCGCGGTTGGCGTACAGCGCCCTCGCGCCAATGCGGGCGGCCAGGCGCGGGATGCAGTCCACCGCCCGGCCGTGCTCCACCAGCAAGGCCGAACCCATCTGGCGCAAGGCGAGGTCCAGTTCGTGCAGGCTTTGGTGGATGAAGGTCAGGCGCCGATCCGCCTTCGCGCCCTGCTGCAGCAAGGGCTGGAGGATGTCGGTATCGAACACGAAGCCGAACGCCACTTGCGCGCCCTGCGCCAGCGCGCGATGCAAGGCGGTGTGATCGCTCAGCCGCAGGTCGCGCCGCAGCCAGACCAGATTGGGCCCACGCACCTGGGAAGCGGTCTGGGGAGGCGGCATGGACATGATGGTTGTAGCCTGCTTGGCAATCGTGCGCCGCGATAATATGGCGGCATGAATCCCCGTGCCGACGCCTCCAATCTGAGTCACCAGTTTCTCATCGCCATGCCCGGCATGGCTGACTCCCCTTTCTCCGGCAGCGTCATCTATGTCTGCGAGCATTCATCGCGCGGCGCGCTCGGCCTGGTGGTGAATCGCCCGACCGACATCGCCCTGAAAGACTTGTTCGACCGCGTCGACCTGCCGCTCGACCAACCCCAGCTCGCGTCGCAGACGGTGTATTACGGCGGCCCGGTGCAAACCGAACGCGGTTTCGTGCTGCACGACCCCACCGACAAGAGCTACGCCTCCACCCTGCCCATCCCCGGCGGCCTGCAGATGACCACCTCGAAGGACGTGCTGGAGCACATCTCCGCGGGCGATGGCCCGGCGCGCTTCTTCGTCGCCCTGGGCTACTCGGGCTGGAGCGCCGGGCAGTTGGAAGACGAAATCGCCCACAACGGCTGGCTCACCGTGGAGGCGGATGCCGCCATCGTGTTCGACATTCCGGTGGAGCACCGCTTCGAGGCAGCCATGTCGCTGATGGGCATTTCCACCTTGAGCCTGTCGCAAACGGCCGGACATGCCTGAGACCCTGGCAGCCGCCGGCAGCGGCAGCCCGCCTGCCGCTGCCGGCGTGGTCATGGGTTTCGATTTCGGCGAAAAGCTCATCGGCGTGGCCATCGGCAACACCCTCACCGCCAGCGCCCGGGCGCTGCAAAGCGTGCGGGCCGAACGGCGCGAGGCCAAATTCGACGCCATCGGCCAGCTCATCGCGCAATGGGAGCCGGTGCAGCTCGTCGTCGGCCTGCCCCTGTCGCGCGAAGGCGGAGAACAATTGCGCACCACCCAGGCACGCCGCTTCGCCAACCAGTTGCACGGCCGCTTCAAACTGCCGGTGGCGATGGTCGACGAGCGCTACACCTCGCGTGCCGCCGAAGACGCCGGCGCGCAGGATGTGGATGCGGAATCCGCCCGCCTGATTCTGGAACAATTTCTCCAAGCCACGCCATGACGATGCCCAACCCGCCCGACGCCGAAGCCCTCTACGCGCACCTGCTGACGTTGGTGCGCGTCTGGGCGGTGCGGCAAAGCGCGGAGCCCGCCATCGTCGGCATCTACTCCGGCGGCGCCTGGCTGGCCGAGCGCCTGCATGCCGATCTGGCGCTGTCCACTCCTTTCGGCGTGGTCTCGTCCACCTTCCATCGCGACGATTTCGCCACCCGCGGCCTGCACCCCAGCGCCAACCGCACCACCCTGCCCTTCGACGTGAACGACCGCGCCATCCTGCTGGTGGACGACGTGCTCTACACCGGCCGCACCACCCGCGCGGCGATCAACGAGCTGTACGACTTCGGCCGTCCGGCACGCGTGGACCTGGCCGTGCTGGTGAACCGCGGCGGGCGCGAGCTGCCCATCTGCGCCCAGCTTTGCGCCGCCCACATCGAGCTGCCCGCAGCCCACATGCTGGCGCTGGAGCGCGACGAAACCCGGGCCGAGGCCATGCGCCTGGCCTTTCGCCTGGAGTCCAAGGCTTGAACACGATGCACCCCCAACTCAACAGCCACGGCGAGTTGCGCCACCTGCTCAGCACCGAAGGCCTGCCGCGCGAGGTGCTGCTGCGCATACTCGACACCGCCCAGGGCTTCGTCAGCTTCGGCGACCGCGAGGTGAAAAAAGTCCCGCTGCTGCGGGGCAAGAGCGTGTTCAACCTGTTTTTCGAGAATTCCACCCGCACCCGCACCACGTTCGAGATCGCGGCGCAGCGGCTCTCGGCCGACGTGTTCAACCTCGACATCCAGCGCTCCAGCGCCTCCAAGGGCGAGTCCCTGCTCGACACCATCGCCAACCTGGTGGCGATGGACGCCGACATCTTCGTCGTGCGCCACGCCCAGAGCGGCGCGCCCTACCTCATCGCCCAGCACACCCCGCCGCATGTGCATGTGGTCAACGCCGGCGACGGCCGCCACGCCCATCCCACGCAGGGGTTGCTGGACATGACCACCATCCGTCACTACAAGCCCGACTTCACGGCGCTCACCGTGGCCATCGTCGGTGACATCGTGCATTCGCGCGTGGCGCGCTCGGCCATCCACGCCCTCACCACCCTGGGCGTGCCGGAGGTTCGCGCCGTGGGACCGAAAACCCTGGTGCCCGGCGACCTGCGCCCGATGGGCGTACGCGTGTGCCACGACATCCGCGAGGGACTGCGGGACGCCGACGTGGTGATGATGCTGCGCCTGCAGAACGAACGCATGTCCGGCGGACTGCTGCCCTCGGCCAGCGAGTTCCACATGATGTACGGCCTCACGCCCGAGCGCCTGGCGCTGGCCAAGCCCGATGCCATCGTCATGCACCCGGGCCCGATCAACCGCGGCGTAGAAATCGACTCGTCGGTGGCCGACGGCGGCCAGAGCGTCATCCTGCCGCAGGTGCGCTTCGGCATCGCCGTGCGCATGGCGGTGCTGTCCATCATCGCCAACGCCAGCGCCTGAGGCCGCCATGACCCATCCCCATCACATCCTCGTCCGCGGCGGCACCCTCATCGACCCGGCCAGCGGCCTGCAAGCTGCAGGCGATGTCGCCATCGCCGGCGAAACCATCGTCACGGTCGGCCGCGCGCCCGAGGGCTTCGTGCCCGACCAGACCATCGACGCCCGCGGCTGCCTGATCATGCCGGGCCTGGTCGACCTCTGCGCCCGTCTTGGCGAGCCCGGCGGCGAAGCCGCGGGCCTGCTCGACTCCGAACTCGCGGCAGCGGCTGCCGGCGGCGTCACCCGCGTGGTCTGCCCGCCCGACACCGACCCCGTGCTCGACGAACCCAGCCTGGTGGAAATGCTGCGCTGGCGGGCGCGGCGCATCAAGCGCTCACGGGTGTATCCACTCGGCGCGCTCACCGTGGGGCTCAAAGGCGAACGCCTGGCAGAAATGGCCTCGCTGGTGAAGGCCAGTTGCATCGGGCTGTCCCAGGCCGACATGCCGGTGGCCGATACGCAACTGCTTTACCGCGCCCTGCAATACGCCAGCACCTTCGGCTACAAGGTCTGGCTGCGCCCGCTGGATGCCCACCTCGGCCGCGGCGTGGCCGCAAGCGGCGCCTACGCCCAGCGCCTGGGCCTCGCGGGCGTGCCGGTGATGGCCGAGACCATCGCCCTGCACACCCTGTTCGAGCTGGTGCGCGCGACCGGTTGCGCCGTGCATGTCAGCAAACTGTCGAGCGCCGCCGGCGTGGAACTCCTGCGCCAGGCCAAGGCCGAGGGACTCCCGGTGACGGCCGACGTGTCGATGCACAACCTCCTGCTCACCGACCTGGACATCGGCTATTTCGACGCCCGCATGCGGCTCGACCCCCCGCTGCGCCAGGAAGCCGACCGCGCCGCGCTGCTGCGAGGCCTGGCCGACGGCACCATCGACGCGCTGTGCTCCGACCACACCCCGGTGGGCAGCGACGACAAGATCCTGCCCTTCGCCGAGGCCACGCCCGGCGCCACCGGGCTCGAACTGCTGCTGCCCGCCGTGCTGGCTTATGCGCGGCAAAGCCGGCTCGGTCTGCCCCAGGCGCTGGCGGTTGCCACCAGCCGCGCCGCCGCGGCCGCCAGGCTGGCGCCCTTGCAACTGCAGCCCGGTGCGGCGGCGGAACTCATCGTCGTCGACCCCGAAGCCCGCTGGCATGCCACTCCGGAGCAATTGCGCAGCGGCATCAAACACACCCCACTGGCCACGCTGGAACTCAGCGGCCGGGTACGCGCCACCATCATCGACGGACGCATCATCTTCGATGCTCCAGCCGGTAACGCGTTGCGCAATGAGCGCAACAACCCGCCGCACGGCGCGCAGAACACACCCTCTGGCGCTGCAACCCACCCCGATCCCGCCGCATGATGGGCGCGCTGCGCCTGGTGTGGATGCTGTTGCGCATCGCCGTGCTGATGACCCGCGGGGTCATCAGCCTGCGGCGCTTTTCCATGCGCACGCCGCAACAGCAGCAAGACGCCATCCGCGACTGGTCGCAGCGCATGCTGCGTGCGTGCCGCGTCGAGATTGAAACGCGAGGCCAGCTGCAGCCGCCGCCCTGCCTGCTCGCCATCAACCATGTCTCGTGGCTGGACATCATCGCCCTGAACGCCATCCAGCCCACCCGCTTCGTCGCCAAGTCCGACATCGACCGCTGGCCCCTGCTCGGTACGCTGGCGCGCGGTGCGGACACGCTGTTCATCGAGCGCGAACGCCCGCGCGACGCCATGCGCGTCATGCACCACATGGCCGAGGCGCTGCGCCAGGGCCAGCGCCTCAGCGTCTTCCCCGAAGGCACCACGTCCGACGGCCGCGAAATCCTGCCGCTGCACGCCAACCTGTTCCAGGCCGCCGTCAGCAGTTGCACCCCGGTGCAACCCGTGCTGCTGCGCTACCTCGACGCGCGCAGCGGGCGCTATGCCCGCGCTCCGGCCTATGTGGGCGACGAAACCATGCTCGGCACCCTCTGGCGCATGGCTTGCGCCGGGCCGCTGCGCGTCCAGATCCAGTTCCTGAGCGCACTTGAAAACACCGACCGCCGCGCCCTGTCCGGGGCCGTGAAGTCAGCATTGAGCCAGGCTCTGGCGAGCGCGCACAACGCCGCGCTTGGCAAGCACGGCCCTCTACAATCGCCGCCTGCCTCGCCGTAGTTCAATGGATAGATTACATAGGTAATTTTGGTAGTTTGTCGCAATTTTGTCGCAATCCATCTGATGCCAACCTCCATTCATGAGCAATATGGGAGCTGCGTTGATGAGGCGGCTGTTGCATCAGAAAGTACGTCAATGGCGTATGATTAGATATGGAGTTCATCGAAACCCCGACCTTCACGCGCCAGATCACAGCGCGGCTCACGGATGTGCTTATCGTGGGTTGCAGAACCTGATCCTGGAGAACCCCGAACGGGGCGATTTGATCGTGGGCGGTGGTGGACTACGCAAGCTGCGCTACGCCCTGCCGGGCCGCGGCAAAAGCGGCGGGATGCGAACCATCTATTACTGGCGGCACGATGCGCACCAGGTGCTCATGCTGGTGGCCTATCCCAAGTCCGAGAAGGATGACCTGAGTGATGTCGAGCTGGCCATCCTGTGCAAGTTCATCGAGGAGATCTAATCATGGACAAGACCCTGTTCGACGACCTGGTGCAAAGCCTCAAAGAGGCCAAAGCCATCACCAACGGCCAGGCGCAACCAAGTCGGCGCATCGTGCTGGAAGCGGAGGATGTGCGCCAGGTGCGCGAGCACACCGGACTGTCACAGCAAGACTTCGCCCGTCTCATGCGCGTGAGCGTCAAGACCCTGCAGAACTGGGAGCAGCATCGGCGTACCCCGACCGGTCCTGCGGCTGCTTTGCTCAAGATCGTGGCGACCGCCCCAGAAGTGGCGATCCGCAGCCTGCACGGACCAGCCAAAGTGATCTGAGTGTGCGGGCTGACACGCATTTGAGCGATGTGCCGATTTCGCTGTGACCAGGTGCTGTCCAGCACCGACTTCGTGGTGACGGACGTGCCGGGCGAACTCTCCTGATCACGCGTTCGTCGGCCTGCTGGTCAATTCGGCATCGGCGCGAACAGACGGTGCGAAGCGCGGCTGAATCGCGACGAGCATCTCGTCGCTCGTGGCGACCAGCCAGCGGCGTGCGCTATCGACCTGGTACTGATTGTGATCGCGGAACGGGCCCATGACCGGCGCTTCCTTCCACAGCAGCGGTGCGCTGCGGCTGGTCCGGGCCGAAGGTGTTCCCACCAGCAGGCTGTGCGGCCCGAGCGGCATGGAGACCAACGGCAACGCCGGCTTGGCGCGCATCCGCCAGTCGATGAATGGGGCGTCGCTGATCAGTAAGGGCTGCGGAAGACCGTGGAAAATGGTGAAGTCGTAGCGCAAGAGTTGCTCACGCACACCGACCCAGATGCGCCGCACGTCTTCGATGACCGCGGCACGAATTTCGTCGTCGAACATGGGCTCCAGCGCGTAACGCGTGCGGGCTTCTTCGGCGTCGCGCTGATAAGCGCTGATGACGGCCAACTCGACACAGTCCTGAACCGCGCGCTGCACTTCCGCCGGTGAACCCGCCTCGGCCGGGCGTCCCTGCTGGGCGGCGCGCAATAAGCGAACCAACCCACCTTCATGAATGACGGGCGCCACACTTGCCGCCGCTGCCGCGTCCTTGAGCAGCGAAACGTAGAGATGTGTCTCGCTGGCGAAATGCGCTTTCTTTCCCTCGTCGAACCGAACCTCGCCCTGCGTGCAGTCAAGGTAACGGGTTCCAACCCGCCCGTGTTCCCAAACCCAGTTGCGCAGAAACGGGCGCAGTGCATGCAACGCTTCGGTTTCAGCCACCTGACGATCCCGTACGCGACGCAGGCGTTTGGCGGTAGAACATGGGGTCTCCTGGAGTTGGCTATGGCAAGGTTCAAACACGGACGGACGTCAGTGCCTAGAGCTGGCCGTAGCCCATGATGGTTGAACCAATCTCAATCGTCAAGCACGGCGATCGCGCTGATCACCCACTTCTGCTGGTGGCAGAAAGTCTGCTGTTCAACAGAGCGTTACCGAGTCGGCGCTTCGGCGGAAGACCGGAAAGTCATGCGACATCCATCGAACCGCCACTGCTCATCACGTCGATCCCGCCGCACGCAACCTATTGATCTTTCCGTAAATCATGACAACCGTTGAGCCGTTCATGCGTTGTACCGATACTTGGCAAGAATTGGGTGCGAAGCATGGCGAGAAAACGATTGGACGAATCGGTGCGGCGGCGCTTGCGAGCCGGCCGGATGCTGTTGGCGGGCAAGACGCCTGCGCAAGCGGCACACGCCGTGGGTGTGGCGCGGCAGACCGCGTACACGTGGAAGGCGGTGCTCGATGAAGTCGGCATCGATGCATTGCGAGCGATGCCCACGCGAGGCCGTCCAGCGCGACTG
>NZ_JBTRXV010000020.1:0-53219 GCF_054608695.1 Thiomonas sp. | reverse complement strand
CAGCCAGCGGCGCCGCAGCGGACAAGGCAAGGGCAGCCAGGGTGCGGCGCTTCAGCATGCAAACTCCGGCGACGTGGGCAAGGCCACAGCTTCGATTTCAACCAGTAGATCGACACGGCATACGTCCGCCTGCAGATACAGCGCCCGCGCCTCGCCGCCCAGCACCTGTTGCAGCTCGGCTTGAATCGCGGGTTGATCGGCGGCGTGGCGCACATACACCTTGTAGTGCAGGTCTTGCAGCGTCAAGCCTTCGCCACCCTGGGTGGCGGCTTGCCGCAGCACGGCCTCGATGTTGCGCAGAATCTCGCGCGTCTGCTCCGCCACGTCGCCATGGTGGAGCGTCTGGTGGCCAACGATGCTGGCGGTGCCGGAAATGAACAGCGCCGACTGGCCGGCGATGCAGGCCAGGTTGGCGCGCGAAAACGTGGGCGCGCGCGGGCCGTAATCGGCCGGGTAGTGATAGGCACTGAGCTGGCGCGGGTTTTCGATGGCGACGGGTGGCCGACGGCCAGCGATGAAATACACCACCAGCGGCGCGCCGCCCGCCGCCCCCAGCGCACTGGCCGATGGCACGCTGGCGCCGCTGACATGGCGACCGTGGGCGAGAAAAGCGTCCTGCCGGCCGATGTTGAACTGGCGGTAATGCTCCAGCCCGGCGCTTTCGCGGTTGATGTCGGGGATATGGTTCCACACCCGCAGCAGGTGGGGGAAACCGAGCGTCTCGACCGCGGCGAACAGCTCGTCGTAGGCCAGCTCGGTGGCGCGTCGCAAGGGGGAGGACGGGCGGCTTGTGTGAGGGGGCAGTGCCTTGGCGGCGCTCTCGCACAGGAGGCTGGCGTCAATCTCCGGCGCATGTTGCGTTTCAGGCTCGTCAGCCGCCAGCGTCAGCACGCCGAACAGCACCGCTTCGTTGCAGCGCCAGTGCAGCCGGCCATGCGCGCCGGCGCGCAACGGCGCATCGGCGATCCAGACTTCGCTCCAGACTTCGCTCAAGGCTGCGCCTTGCCGCAGCGCTTGCACCTGCACCTGCGCCAGCGGCAAGTCGAGCCCGGCCAGCGCCTGCGGCAACGCGCCGCCGAAACAGGCGACGCCAAGCACGTTGCGCAGCCAGGCGGCGGGCTGCGCCGCGAGTTGCGAGGCGGGCAACACCAGCAGTTGCAAGGGAGACGTGGCGACCATCACCCGCCCGTGACGCCGGGCAGGGATTCCACCTGAATTTGCCGCTTGCGCAGCCCGCGGGCGCGCCACGACCGGGGCAGATGCCGCAAGGAAGCCAGGTAGAAAATGCCCTTGAGCAGGCGCACCGAACCCCAGATGGGGGTGGTGCCGAAAATGTCGCCAGCCAGCACCGACAGCAACGCCTCCTTCACGCGCCAGATATTGCGCGGGCCCATGAACATGTCGCGCATGGTGGGGTGGTTGACGCGGTAGATGAACCAGGAGAACTGGCGCGGGCCATGGCGCATGCCACGGTCGAAGCGGGCCAGCGCCTGCGCCGCCATGGCCGGCTCGCGCAAGCAGGTTTCCACGGCGTCGGCGGCCATGAAGCCGCCCTGCATGGCCAGCATCACCCCGGAGGAAAACACCGGGTCGATGAAAGCGTAGGCATCGCCAATCAGCAGGTAATTGGGGCCGTGGGTGCGGTCGCTGCTGTAGGAGAAATTGCCGGTGGCTTCGACCTCGGTCACGCGGGTTGCGGCGTTGAGTCGCGCCGACAGGTCGGGCGACATGGCGATGGTGTCGGCGAAGAACTGGTCGAGCGGTTTGTCGCGGGTCTTGAGGTAATACGGCCAGACCACCGCGCCGATGCTGGTGGCGCCATCGGCCAGCGGAATCAGCCAGAACCAGCCATGCTCGAACCAGACGATGGTGATGTTGCCCTGCGCCTTGCCGCCCAGCCGCTGCACGCCGGTGAAGTGGGCGAACATGGCGGCGCTGTTGTGCTTGGGGTCGCGGTGCTTGGCCTTGAAGCGGCTGGCGAGAAAGGTGTCGCGGCCCGACGCATCGATCACCATGCGCGCGGCCCAGCTGGACTGCGTGCCGTCATCGTGCGTGGCGCTGACCACGGCGCCCCCGGCTTCGGGCAGGAACCGCACCTCGTGCACCGCGCAGCCTTCCATCACGGTGGCGCCTTTGCGCGCAGCGTTGCGGATCAGGATGTGGTCGAACTCCGAGCGCCGCACCTGATAGGCCATGGGCATGGTCTTGTCCCAGGCATCGGCGAACTCGTAGGTCTGGGTGTGTTGCGCGTGCCAGGGCGAGACGAACTCGGCGCCCCATTTTTCCATGCCGATCGCTTTGACCTGCGCCGCAACGCCGAGCTTGTCCAGCAGCGGCAGGTTGGCCGGCAGCAGCGACTCGCCGATGTGAAAACGCGGGTGATGGTCTTTCTCCAGCAGCGCCACATGCAGCCCGCGCTCGGCCAGCAGCGCAGCCGCCGTCGACCCACCCGGACCCGCGCCGATGATGAGGACGTCAACCCGTTGCTGCGTGGCCTGAGTGGCAAGTGCCGCGCCTGCGCCGTGCGTATCTGCCGCCATGGAAACCTCTGAGGACCGGATCAAACCAGTCGGTAGCTGCCGCGTGAAAGTGGGCAGGAGAAACCCCGCCGGATTTGCCGCTCGCAGCCTGCGGCCACTTCAAAAGCGAGTATTTTAAAGAGTTCGGTCAGGCACGAGCTGCTTTCGCCCTCGGGGCGACGCTGCACGAATCCCTCGCACCGATGGCTGGTGCCGGGCGCATCCCCGCGCCGGACGGTCGGGGTCGCCTCAGCGCTTGCGCCCGCCGAGCAGGCTGCCCAGCACAGCGCGGATGATTCCGCGGCCCACCGTGCTGCCTATGCTGCGCGCGGCCCTTGAGCAGTTCATAGGCCGACTCGCGGTCCACCGTTTTCTCGTACACCCCAGCCACCAGCGAGTGTTGCATCAACGCCTTGCGTTCCTCGGCGTTGACGGGGCCGATGCGACTGCCGGGAGCCGGCAGCCACACGCACTCGGTCGGCGTGGAGCGGCCTTTTTCGCCGAGCAAGGACGCCAGCGCCTCCGCCCACCGCAAGTTCGGTCATCGCCTGCGCCCCAACCCCGGGCTGGACGTGGCGCAGGCGATGAGGATGGGATCGGACATCGGGAATCTCGCAAATGAGGGGCCGTAAAATGCCCGGCGACGTTGGACGATTCAGTCCAAGGCAATGACAAAACCAAAGGCGCCGCGCGCCGGGAGCGAACACTATGGCCGGCCATTCCAAATGGGCCAACATCCAGCACCGCAAAGGCCGTCAGGACGAAAAACGCGGCAAGGTCTGGACCAAGATCATTCGTGAAGTGACGGTTGCCGCCAAGCTCGGCGGCGGCGACGTGGGCACCAACCCGCGCCTGCGCATGGCCATGGACAAGGCGCGCGAAGCCAATATGCCGGCCGACAACCTCAAGCGCGCAGTCGACCGCGGCACCGGCAACCTGGATGGCGCGCATTACGAGGAAATTCGCTACGAGGGCTACGGCCCCGGTGGCGCGGCGCTGATCATCGACTGCATGACCGACAACCGCGTGCGCACCGTGGCCGAAGTGCGGCATGCGCTGTCCAAGCTTGGCGGCAACCTGGGCACCGAAGGCTCGGTGGCGTTCCAGTTCAAGCATTGCGGCCAGTTCCTGTTCGCCCCGGGAACGAGCGAGGACAAGGTGATGGAAGCCGCGCTCGACGCCGGTGCGGAGGACGTGAACACGCTGGACGACGGCTCCGTCGAAGTCATTTGCGATCCGCACGACTTCGAGGCGGTGCGCAAGGCCTTCGAGGCCGCCGCGCTCAAGCCCGAACTGGCCGAACTCGGCATGAAGCCCAGCGTGGAAGTGGAACTGGCCGGCGACGACGCCGAGCGCATGCACAAGCTGGTGGACGCGCTCGAGGACCTCGACGACGTCCAGCGCGTGGACCACAATGCCGTCCTGCCCTGAACGCCCTTCTGCCCGGCCACGCCTCCTGCATCCAACACGCACATGAAAATCCTGGTCATCGGCTCGGGCGGGCGCGAACATGCCCTGGCCTGGAAACTGGCGCAATCGCCGCGCGTCAAGAAGGTGTATGTCGCGCCCGGCAACGGCGGCACGGCCACGGAAACGCGGGTGGAAAACCTGCCCATCACCGACCCGCCGCAACTGGCCGATTTCTGCATCGCCGAGGACATCCACCTCACCGTGGTGGGCCCCGAGGCGCCGCTGGCCGCTGGCATCGTCGACTACTTCCGCATGCGCCGCCTGCGCATCTTCGGCCCGACGCAGGGCGCGGCCCAGCTTGAGAGCTCCAAGGCTTTCGCCAAGGCCTTCATGGAGCGCCACGGCATTCCCACCGCGGCCCACCGCACCTTCAGCGACGCAGCTGAGGCGCATGCCTACATCGACACCCACGGCGCACCGCTGGTGGTGAAAGCCGACGGCCTGGCCGCTGGCAAGGGCGTGGTCGTGGCCCTCACCCTGGCCGACGCGCACGCCGCCGTGGCCGACATGCTGGAGCACAACACCTACGGCGTGCAGCATGGCGAAGACGGCGCGCGGGTGATGATCGAGGATTTTCTCGACGGCGAAGAAGCCAGCTTCATCGTGCTGGTGGACGGCCGCAACGTCGTTCCCCTGGCCTCCAGCCAGGACCACAAGCGCCTGCAGGACGAGGACCGCGGCCCCAACACCGGCGGCATGGGCGCGTACTCCCCGGCTCCGGTGGTGACGCCCGAAGTGCATGCGCGGGTGATGCGCGAAATCATCCTGCCCACGGTGCAGGGCATGGCCGCCGAGGGGCACGACTACACCGGCTTTCTCTACGCCGGGCTGATGATCGACCCGCAAGGCCACGCCAAGACCCTGGAGTTCAACTGCCGCCTCGGCGACCCCGAAACCCAGCCCATTCTGATGCGCCTGAAAAGCGATCTGGTGACCGTGTTCGACGCCGCCATCGACGGCAAGCTCGACAAGATGGAACTGCAGTGGGACCGGCGCACCGCGCTGGCCGTGGTCATGGCCGCGCCCGGCTACCCCGAAGCCCCGCGCCTGGGCGGCGCCATCAGCGGCATCCCCAAGCACGCGGACGATCTGCATGTCTTCCACGCCGGCACCCGGCTGGAGGACGGCAAACTGCACACCAGCGGCGGCCGCGTGCTGGCCGTCACCGCGCTGGGCGACTCGGTGCGCATGGCACAAACCCGCGCCTATGTCGGCGTGCGGCAAATCGCCTTCGAGGGCATGCAGTTCCGGCAAGACATCGGCTGGCGGGCGATCAAGCGCTGAGCGCGCCCCAAGCCGGGTTCAGATGACGCCCTGATCTCGCAAAGCGGCGATTTCCGCTGCAGTCAGACCCAACTCGTGCAAGACCCCATCGTTGTGCGCACCCAGCGCCGGGCCGAGCCAGCGGGTGCCGCCCGGCGTGAGCGAGAAGCGCGGGGCGGGGGTGGGGAGATCGACCGGGGTGCCGTCGGCCAAGAGGTGGCGCTGGATCATGCCGCGCGCCTGGAACTGCGGGTCTTGAACGATGTCCTTGATGCTGTAGATGCGGCTTGCGGGCACGGCGGCGGCGCGCATGGTCTGCACGATGTCGGCGGCGGCGTGCTGCCCGGCCCAGGTCTGGATGGCGGCGTCGATCTCGCCGACGCGCTGCATGCGGCCCTGATTGCTGGCCAGGCCCGCATCTTCGGCCATGTCGATCCGGCCGATGGCGCGCATCAGCCGCTTGAAAATGGCGTCGCCATTGCCGGAAATCTGCACCCACTCGCCGCCCTGGCTGCGGTACACGTTGGACGGCGTGATGCCAGGAATGCTGGTGCCGGTGCGCTCGCGCACGGTGCCGTCGGCGCTGTACTCCATCAGCGTGCTTTCCAGCAGGTTGAACACGCTCTCGGTCAGTGCCACGTCCACCACCTGGCCTTCGCCGCCGCTGCTGCCGTTCCAGCGCCCGCCGGTGGCGTCGCGGTGGCGCAGGGCCATGAGTGCGCCCATGGTGGCGTGCAGAGCGGCGATGGAATCGCCCAGCGACAAATTGGCGCGCATGGGCGGCCGGTCGGGGTCGCCGGTGAGGTAGCGCATGCCGCCCATCGCTTCGGCAATGGCGCCGAAGCCGGGCTGCTGGCGCATCGGCCCGGTCTGGCCGAAGCCGGAGATGCGCACCATCACCAGGCTGGGGTTGACGGCACGCAGCGCGTCCCAGCCGAGGCCGAGTCTTTCCAGCGCCCCTGGACGCATGTTCTCCACCAGCACATCGGCCTGTGCCGCCAAGCGCAGCACGATGTCTCGGCCCTGCGGGTGCTTGAGGTTGACGGTGATGCAGCGCTTGTTGCGCGCCTGCGCCGCCCACCACAGCGAGGTCCCAGCATGCAGCTTGCGCCAGGTGCGCAGCTGGTCGCCGCCGGGGTCGTCGCCTTGCGCGGGAGATTCGATCTTGACCACGTCCGCGCCGAACTCGGCCATCAGCCGGGTGGCGAAAGGCCCGGCGATGAGGCTGCCGAGTTCCGCGACGCGCAGCCCGGCCAGCGGGCCCGGGTTGGTCCCCGCGGCAGGCTGCGCGGGAGCTGCGGCATCAGCCATAGAACGGTGCGAACAAGAGGGCGACGTTGACCAGCACGGCGAGGAACCAGACCGTGGAGCGCAGGCTGGCGCGATCGTTCACATACAGCCAGAGGTAGACGGCGCGCAACACCACCCAGGCCATGAGCAGGCCGTTGACCACGGCCGGATCGGCATGGCCATAGAGCGCGAACAAGGCGGCGGCAAACAGGAAGGGCAAGGCTTCGAAGGAGTTGGCCTGCGCCGCATTGGCCCGCCTGCGGCGCGGGTCCGGATGGTTCTCGAGCCAGGCGCGCGGCTCGTTGTTGTCGTAGCGGTTGGTCCTGGCGCGGAAGGTCCCGGATTTGGCAATGCCGGCAGCGGCGATGAGCAGAAGCGCGGCGGTGAGCAGCATGGGATGGGGTCGGGCGGCGTCGGGGAAGACTGATTATGCGTGAGCACGGCGCGCAAAAAACAAGGGCCGGCATGGCCGGCCCTTGGTGCTGCTGCGGCGACGTCAGGCGACGTCGTTGAACGCGCGGTTGTGCGTCCCGTCAACCCGCGTAATCGGCCGCGACCGTCGCGTCCTTGTCGTTGGCCATGCCCAAGAACCGAACGACGATGGTGGCGACGACGGCCACGACGAAGTTCACGACCAGCGCATACAGGCCGATGTAGGCCGGAATCACCATGCCGGCGATGTGCAGCGCATAGCCCGAGGTCTTGAAGCCGTTGAGCGAGGCCGCCCAGATGCCCCACGCCAGGCCAGCGGCCCAGCCCAGCAGCAGCGCCTTGGCATCGAACCAGCGGGTGTAGATGCCGGAGACGATGGCGGGGAAGGTCTGCAGGATGAGGATGCCGCCCAGCAGTTGCAGCTGAATGGCATAGGTCAAGGGCAGGAAGATGATGAACAGCAGGGCGCCGAACTTGACCACCAGGGACACCAGCTTGGCCATGTCGGTTTCTTTCTGCGCCGAGCATTGCGGGTTGATGAAGGGCTTGTAGATGTTGCGGGTGAACAGGTTGGCCGCGGCGATGGACATGATGGCCGCCGGCACCAGCGCGCCAATGGCCACAGCCGCGAAGCCCACCCCGACGAACCAGCTCGGGAAGTAATGCAGCAGCAGCCCGGGCATGGCGAACTGCGGGCCGTACTGTTTGAAGTACGGTGCCAGGTCAGGCAGCGTGGCAATGCCGGAGGCATAGGCCACATAACCGAGCATGGCGATCAACCCCAGCACGAAGGAGTACGCCGGCAGGAACACCCAGTTGCGCCGCAGGGTGTTGGGGCCCTTGGCGGCGAGCACCGCGGTGGTGGCATGCGGGTAGAGCATGAGCGCCAGCGCCGAGCCGAAAGCCAGGGTGCCGTAGAACGACATCAGCCCGGTGTTGCCGTCCTTGATCGGGGGCAGCAGCAATTTTTTCGCCGGAATGGCGGCGAAGATGTTGCCGAAGCCGCCCATCTTGATGGGCACGACGACGATGAGCGCGATCACCGTGATATAGACCAGCAGGTCTTTCACCACGGCGATGGACGCTGGCGCCCGCAGGCCGCTGGTGTAGGTAAACGCCGCCAGAATGACGAAGGCGATGATCAGCGGCAGCTCGCTTACCAATCCATGCCCGGCGGGGAAGCCCAGGCCGCCGATGACCACCTGGATACCCACCAGTTGCAGCGCGATGTAGGGCATGGTGGCGACGATGCCGGTGACGGCGATCGCCAGCGCCAGCCCCGGGCTGTTGTAACGCCCGGCGATGAAGTCCGACGCGGTGATGTAGTTGTGCTTGCGCGCCACCATCCACAGTCGGGGCAGGATGGCGAACACCAGCGGGTACACCAGCACGGTGTAGGGCAGCGCAAAGAAGCCCAGGGCGCCGGCGCCGAACACCAGGGCCGGCACCGCGATGAAGGTGTAGGCGGTGTACAAGTCGCCGCCAATGAGGAACCAGGTGATCCAGGTGCCAAAGCGGCGCCCACCCAGGCCCCACTCGTGCAGGTGCGACATGTCGCCCTTGCGCCAGTGCGCCGAGACGAAGCCCAGCACGGTGATGAACAGGAACAGGCCGATGAAAACGACGGTTGCGACGATGTTCATGGCGTTCAGTCCCCGCTACCAGCAGGCACGACCATCTTGTAGACGATGGCGATGAACACACCGGACAGCGGCACCCACATCAGTTGCCACCAGTAGAAGAAGGGAATGCCGAAGAGGCTCGGCTCGAGCACGTTGAAATAGGGAATGATGAGCACGGCAATGCAGGGAATCGCCAGCAGGATGACCTGCAGCGGCCCGAGCTTGCGCACCGAGTTGGGCTTGGACATGAATGTCGTCTCCAAAGTTGAATGCTGCAGGATCTCCGCAGGTGGTTGGCGCTTCGGGCGGGTGATGCCGATCGCGCTTGTTCGTCAAAGGTTAGATTCAAACGCGACAGAATCTCGGTGACCAGGTGTGATCCAGGTAACGAAATGTCAGGTTTTAAGGGTAATCACCAGTAATCGAGATGCAGCGGCGCCACACTCCAAGTTTGAAGGTGGCGGGTGGCACGCCCAAAAGACTCACGCCCGCCACTGGCCCCAGGCTTTTTCCACGCGCTTGACCGACACCGGCGTGGGCGTGCGCAATTCCTGCGCGAACAGGGCGACGCGCAATTCCTCCAGCATCCAGCGCAGCTCCACGAGTTGCGGGTCGGGGCTGGCACCGCCCTGCTGCGCTTGCTGCAGCTCGCGCCTGAGCCGCGCCAGCCAGGGCGCCATCTCGGCCTGGCGCTGAGCGTCGCGCGCAGGGTCGGCGCGGAACTTGTCGAGGCGCAGTTGCACCGCTTTGAGGTAGCGCGGCAGATGCGCGCGTTGGGTTGCGGGCAACTCGAGCATGAAGCGCCTGGGCAGCAGGGCTTGCAACTGCGCGGTGATGTCGGCATGCAGCGCCGCCTGCGGTTTGAACGCAACGAGCTTCTTGCTGGCGGCATGCCATTCGGTGAGGATGGTTGCGGCCAGACGGCCCATTTCCTGCGCCAGCAGTTGCAGCCGCGGACGGCCAGCGGCGAGGCGCGCGGCGAAGCTGGTCGCATTCGCCGGCGGCGGGTCGGCGAGAAAAGCCAGGTCGAGCGCGGCGTCCAGAATTTGCCGGCGCAAATCATCGGCCGCGCCCAGCGGCATGTACTGCATGGCGGCCTGCTGAAAACCCGGCAGGTTTTTCTCGGCCGCTTTCAGCGGCTCGCGCAGCTGCAGCGCGAACAGACGTCGCAGGCCTTCGCGGTGCGCCCGGCTTGCCGCCTCCGGGGTGTCGAACACGTCGAGCTGCACATGGTCGCCACGGTCGATGAGCGCCGGGAAACCCACCAGGGTCTGCTGCCCACGGCGCATTTCCAGCAGTTCGGGAAGTTCGCCAAAAGTCCAGTCGGTGTAGCGTGGTTCGGCCTGCGCCGAGGCTGCTACGTGCACCTCCGCCACCGGAGTTTCGCTGGGATGCGCGCGGCTCTCGGCCAGCGCCGCCGGCAGCCCGCCAAGGCCGTTCTCGGCTTCCAGTTCCGCGCCCTGCGCACTTTGTGCCCGCACGGCGTTCTGGAATGCAGTGCGGGCAGCATCGGCGAGATCGGCGCGCAAACGGCTGAGGTTGCGGCTCATGCCCAGTTGGCGCCCTTGCTCGTCGACCACCCGCAGGTTGAACAGCACATGCGGACCCAGGGTGTCGAGCTTGAAGTCTTCCGGGCGCGGAATCAGCCCGGTGTGCTCACGCACCAGGGCGCGCACCGCGTCGAGCAACTCGCCCTGGGCGTAGCGCTCGGGCGCGTTCAGCATCGTGGCGAACCGGCGCACGGTGTCGGGCAGCGGCACCAGGCGCGAGCGCAGTTTTTGCGGCAGGCTCTTGAGCAGGGCGGTGAGCTTGTCGGCCAGCATGCCGGGCACCAGCCAGGCCAGGCGCTGCTCGGAAATCTGGTTGAGCGCGGCCAGCGGCACGGTGGCCGTCACGCCGTCGCGCGCGCCACCGGGGTCGAAGCTGTACGCCAGTTGCATCTCCAGCGCGCCGATGCGCAGGCGCGTGGGGAAGGCCTCGGTGGTGATGCCGGCAGCCTCGTGGCGCATCAGGGCTTCGCGCTCCAGGAACAGCAGGCGCGGCTGGGCCTTGCTGGCCTGGCGGTACCAGGTGTCGAAGCTGGTGCCGCCAAACACGTCGGGCGGAATGAAGCGCTCGTAAAAGGCTTCGATCAAGGCTTCGTCCACCAGCACGTCGCGCCGCCGCGCCTTGTCTTCCAGCGCCTCGACCTGGGCAATGAGCTTGCGGTTGTGAGCGAAAAACGGCCAGCGGCAATCCCACTCGCCTTCCACCAGGGCGTGGCGGATGAACAGCTCGCGCGCCTGCGCCGGATTCACGCGGCCGAAGTCGATGCGGCGCTGGTTGTAGACCACCAGGCCATACAGCGTGGCGCGCTCGAACGCCGCCACCTGCGCCGGCGTCTTTTCCCAATGCGGCTCCAGCAGGGTTTTTTGCAGCAGATGCGCGCCGACACGCTCGATCCACGGCGGCTCGATGCGCGCCACGCCGCGCGCGTACAACCGCGTGGTTTCCACCAGCTCCGCCGCCATCACCCAGCGCCCGGCCTTGCGGCCGATGGGCGACGACGGATGGATGAGGAATTTGATGCCGCGCGCGCCCAAATAATGCGGCCCGTCATCAGCCTTGCAGCCGACATTGCCGAGCAGCCCCGCCAGCAAGCTCAGGTGGATGTTTTCATCACTGGCCGCAATGGATGGAACAGCCCCCAGGCCGCCGCTCGCGGCCCCCGCCCCCCGAGGGGGCAAGTCAAGCTTGGGTCTGAGCGCCGCGGCTCCAAGCCCGCCTGCGCGGGCTTGGACGGCACGAAGGCCAGTCGACTCTGGCGACTGGCGGCCCGGCGCTTGACTTGGATCGACCCGCCATCCCTGCTCCGCCACCACGGTGAGCAACTGGCTGTGGATGTCGTGCCACTCGCGCATGCGCATGGGTGAGAGGAATTCGGCGCGCAACTGATCGTGCAGCTTGCGGTTGGATTTTTTATGCGCCACCAGCGCGTGGTAATGCGCCCAGAGTTTCAGCCAGCCCGCCAATTCGGACGTGCCCTCGACGAAGCGGCGGTGCGCGGTGTCGGCGGCTTCCTGCTTGTCGGCCGGGCGTTCGCGCGGGTCTTGCACGGCGAGTGCGGCGGCGATGATCAGGACTTCATGCAAGGCGCCAAGCTTGCGCGCTTCCAGAATCATGCGGCCCAGGCGAGGGTCCAGCGGCAGGCGGGCGAGTTCGCGGCCCACCTCGGTGAGCTGGTTTTGCGCATCCACCGCGCCCAGTTCGCTGAGCAGCTGGTAGCCGTCGGCAATGGCTTTGCGCGGCGGCGGGTCGATGAAGGGAAACTGCTCGATGCCCTCCAGCCCCAGCGCCTGCATGCGCAGAATCACCGCGGCGAGCGAGGAGCGCAGGATTTCGGGGTCGGTGAAGCGCGGGCGGGCGTTGAAATCAGCCTCGTCATACAGCCGGATGCAAATGCCGTTGGCCACACGGCCGCAGCGCCCCGCGCGCTGGTTGGCCGCCGCCTGGCTGACCGGCTCGACCTGCAACTGCTCGACCTTCTGCCGGTAGCTGTAGCGCTTCACCCGCGCGCTGCCGGCATCGATCACGTAGCGGATGCCCGGCACCGTGAGCGAGGTTTCCGCCACGTTCGTCGCCAGCACCACGCGCCGCCCGCCGCCACTCTGGAACACGCGGTCCTGCTCGGCCTGCGACAGCCGCGCGTACAGCGGCAGGATGTCGACGCCGCGCCGCGAGGTGTCGAGATGGTGCTTGCGCAGCGCCTCGGTGGCTTCGCGGATTTCGCGCTCGCCGGGCAGGAACACGAGGATGTCGCCGCTGCCTTCGCGCCAGAGTTCGTCCACCGCGTCGCAGATGGCGGCGTGCAAGTCGCGCTCCTCGCGCTGCGCCTGAGCGCGGGGTGCCAGTTCTGCGGCAGCGGGTGCGCCAGCACGGGGCTGGGCATCCGCACCATAGGGGCGCCAGCGCATTTCGACCGGATACAGCCGGCCCGATACTTCAATGACCGGTGCCAGCCCGCGCGCGGTTTCGAAATGCCGGGCAAACCGCTCGGCATCGATGGTGGCCGAAGTGATGACGACTTTCAGGTCCGGCCGGCGCGGCAGGATGTTGCGGATGTAGCCGAGCAGGAAGTCGATGTTGAGGCTGCGCTCATGCGCCTCGTCGATGATGAGCGTGTCGTAGGCGCGCAGCAGCGGATCGCCCTGGGTTTCGGCCAGCAGGATGCCGTCGGTCATCAGCTTCACCGAGGCACCGGGCTGGAAGCGGTCGGCGAAGCGCACCTTGTAGCCGACATGCTCGCCCAGCGGCGTGCCGATTTCCTGGGCGATGCGCCGCGCCACCGTCACCGCCGCCAGGCGGCGCGGCTGGGTATGGCCGATCAGCCCGCTGCCGCCCGCACCCAGCCCGCGGCCCAGCGCCAGCGCGATCTTCGGCAGTTGCGTGGTCTTGCCCGAGCCGGTCTCGCCGCAGACGATGACCACCTGATGCGCAGCGATGGCGGCGGCGATGTCGTCGCGCCGGCCGCTGACGGGCAGCTCGGCAGGAAACTGCACGGGCGGAATCGGGTTGACGAGGCGAGGCTTGGGGAGCATGGGTGCTTGGCAAAGCGTCCATTTTCAGCCATGCGCCGATCATCCCGGATAATTCCGGGATGATCGAAGAACAGTCCCAGTTCGTGCAATGGCTGCGTTCCGTTGCACCCTACATCCACGCCCACCGTGGCAAGACCTTCGTCGTCGCCATCGCCGGTGAGCTGATTGCCGCGGGCAAGCTCAACGCCCTGGTGCAGGACGTGGCGCTGCTGGCGGCGATGGGCGTGCGCATCGTGCTCATCCACGGTTTTCGGCCGCAGGTGGAGGCGCAACTCAAAGAGAAAGGCGTGGGCTCGCGCTATGCCCACGGCATGCGCGTGACCGACGAGGTGGCGCTGGACGCGGCGCAGGAGGCGGCCGGTCAGCTGCGTTTCGAGATCGAGGCCACCTTCTCGCAAGGCCTGCCCAACACGCCCATGGCCGGCGCGTCGCTGCGCGTGGTGTCGGGCAATTTCATCACCGCCCGCCCGGTGGGGGTGATCGACGGCCTGGACTTCCAGCACACCGGCCTGGTGCGCAAGGTGGACGCCCCCACCATCCAGCGGGCGCTGGAATACGGCGCCGTGGTGCTGATGTCGCCCTTCGGCTTCTCGCCCACCGGCGAGGCCTTCAACCTCAGCATGGAAGACGTGGCCAGCAGCGTGGCGGTAGCCGTCAAGGCGCAAAAACTGGTGCTCGTCACGGAGGTGGACGGCGTGATTGGCGAAGACCACCACCTGCTGCCGGAACTCACCGTGGCCCAGGCCGAAGCCCTGCTCGCCCGCCTGCCCGACCCGCAGCAGCCCACCGACACCGCCTTCTACCTGCGCCATGCGTTGCGCGCGGTGCGCGGCGGCGTGGACCGCGCGCACATCATTCCCTACGCGCTCGACGGCGCCCTGCTGCTGGAGCTGTTCACCCACGACGGCGTGGGCACGATGATTGCCGACGAGCACCTGGAGCATCTGCGCGAAGCCACGGCCGACGACGTCGGCGGCATCCTGCAGCTCATCGAGCCGCTGGAAGCGCAGGGCGTGCTGGTCAAGCGCAGCCGCACCGAGATCGAGCGCGACATCGCCAACTACACCGTGCTGGAGCACGACGGCGTCATCTTCGGCTGCGCCGCGCTGTATCCCTACCCGGAACACAAGACCGGCGAGATGGCCGCGCTCACGGTCGATCCCTCCGCGCAGGGCCAGGGCGACGGCGAGCGCATTCTCAAGCGCATCGAGTTGCAGGCCCGCGCTGCCGGACTGCAGAGCATTTTCGTGCTCACCACCCGCACCATGCACTGGTTCATCAAGCGCGGCTTCGTGCCGGTGGAGCGCGACTGGCTCCCCCCCGAACGCAGCCAGCGCTACGACGACCAACGCCGCTCGCGCGTGCTGGTCAAGCGTCTGGTCTGACGCCGCACAAGCTGCGCCCGGCGCCATTGCCCTTGCGTATTGCCCTTCTCCTTCAACCCCACAGGAACCCACATGACCCGCATGGTGAATTGCGTCAAACTCGGCCACGAGGCCGAAGGCCTGGACTTCGCCCCCTACCCCGGCGAACTCGGCAAGCGCATTTATGACAACGTCTCGAAAGAAGCCTGGCAGGGCTGGCTCAAGCACCAGACCATGCTGGTGAACGAGAACCGGCTGAACCTGGCCGATGCCAACGCCCGCAAATACCTGGCACGGCAGATGGAGCGTTTCTTCTTCGGCGAAGGTGCGGATCAACCCGTCGGCTACGTGCCACCGACAACGGGTTGACCGCGCGGCCAGCTCGACCGCTTGACGCTGCTGATTCCGCGCTGTCGCTTCCCGCATGGCGCCGCTGCGCCAGGATCGAACCCAATCCCGTCGAACGTTGGTTTTGATTTTTCTGCCATAAATTTCGCCGCACGTCAATATCGGGAAAACAGGATTGGGATGTCATAACCCTGCCCTCTAGCATGAAGTTGTCGAAATACTGCTACTAAGTTTCAGTATTCGTCCCTGGCCCTGCTTCGCATCGCAGTGCTACTCAACAGCCATCTTGGAGCCGAAACCCGGCCCCACCAAGGGAGACAAATTCATGCATCTGAAAAAACTTGCCGCAGCCCTGTTCCTCGCAGGCGTCATCGCCCCCGGCGCGGCCAACGCCACCGACGGTTACTTCCAGCCCGGCTACAGCGTCAAATCCGTCGGCATGGGCGGCGCGGGCATCGCCCTGCCGCAAGATGCACTCGCAGCCGCGACCAACCCCGCCGGCATGGCGCTCATCGGCAACCGCGTCGACGGCGGCATCAGCCTGTTCCGCCCGAACCGTCAAGCCGACATCAACGGCACGGCCTATAGCGGAAACGACACGAGCAACTTCCTGATCCCGGAAATCGGTGCGAACTACATGATCAATCCGACCATGTCCGCAGGCATCAGCCTGTACGGCAATGGCGGCATGAACTCCGGCTACAGCACCATCATGAACTCCCAAACGGGCCTCATGAACGGTGCCGGCGTCGACCTGCAACAGATGTTCATTGCGCCGAGCTTCGCATGGCGCGTCACGCCCAGCAACACGATAGGCGTGGCTGTAAACATCGTGCACCAATCGTTCCGCGCCAACGGCTTACAAGCCTTTGGCGGTTATTCGCAATACCCGCAGAGCCTGACCAACCCTCCTGGCCATGACTCCTCAGATGGCGTGGGCGTGCGCATCGGCTGGATCGGACAACTGGCCCCCGGCTTCTCCCTCGGCGCGACCTACCAGCCGAAAACCCATATGAGCAAGTTCAGCGCCTACAAAGGCCTGTTCGCCGATGGCGGGAGTTTCGACATCCCGGCCAATTACGGCATCGGCTTCGCCTGGCAGCCGAGCCAGCAATGGACGGTTGCGGGCGATGTAGAGCGCATTCTCTACAGCGGCGTGAGCGCAATAGGCAACACGTCGACGACCTTCGGGCAATATCAACTCGGCGCGGCCAATGGCCCTGGATTTGGCTGGACTGATGTCACCGTGGTCAAACTTGGCGTGGCGTACGCACTCGACGAAGCGCTCACCCTGCGCGCGGGCTGGAACCACAGCGACAACCCCGTGACCTCGCAAAACGTGTTCTTCAACACGATCGCCCCCGGCGTCGTCAAGGACCACCTCACGCTCGGTTTGACTTATGCCCTGAGCAAGAAGATGGAAATTTCGGCCGACTATGTGCATGCGTTCAAGAACACCGTCACGGGACAACTCTCTCCGCCCCCGTATGGCCCAGGCGGCACCGAGCAACTCAGCATGGACCAGGACACCCTGGGCGTGTCGATCGGCTACAAGTACTGATCCGTTTCTTCCCAACAAAAAACCGCGGCCGAGGCCGCGGTTTTTTGTTATTGGCGGGCTGCGGCGCTCAGACCGGCAACACCACCCTCCCCCAGGATTCATTGATGATTTCGGCGCCCGCCAGATAGAAGGCCAGCGCGGCCGTCACCAGGCCCAGATAGCCGCCGAACACGGTGAGGCCGCCATTGCCAGTCATGGCCCCTGCGGCCAGCAGGAAGAACGTGGGAACCAAGGCGGTGAACACCAGCATCAGCACCTTGCCTTTTTTCCAGGTGGCGATCCACATATAGGTGGTGAACACGCCCCACAGCAGCAGATACCAGCCGACGAACGGGCCTTGCACGCCTTTGGCGAAGAAATCGACGAACAAGGCGAAGCTCCACCAGAACGCGCCGTATCCGCAGAACGCGACAAAGCCAAAGCCGTTGCCGGCGCCGGCCTCCATCACCCCGGCGACGAATTGCGCCGTGCCGCCAAAGGCGAACGCGCTCGCCAGCACCATGGGCACGTCCAGGCCGGGGAACCAGCCGGCGTTGACCATGCTGAGCAGCCATGTGGTGAGGGCGAAGCCCGATAGCCCGAGTGGGGCGGGATTGATTGCTTTCTTGTCCATGTCTTGTCTCCTGTCTCGATGGTGTTGGCCGGAGCCTGTACGGCCCCGGTATGCGCAGGGCGCGCCTGCCGCGGACGCTTGTCCGCGCAGACTTGCAATTTCGCCGCGCCGACTTACGGCCGCCCTACGCAGCAAGGTCCGGTCAGCTTTGTTACGTCCGGTAGCGTGTCGCCGAGTGGGTTTTGACGCCACGCATGGAACGAACAACTGCTCACTGAGTTGGCACAAGTCCTCACAGCTTTTGAGGTTCCCGTCTCGTATGCTCTGGGGACTATGCCCATTGAACACATCGCAACATCCGCCGACGTGGTGCTGACCACGACGCAACACGTCTTCGCCATCCTTTCAGGCTTCGCCGTGGGGTTCTCCCTGGGACTGATCGGGGGCGGCGGCTCCATCCTCGCCGTGCCGCTGCTGCTGTACTTCGTCGGCTATCCCAATCCGCATGTGGTCATCGGCACCACGGCGCTGGCGGTCTCGGCCAATGCCTACATCAACCTCATTCCGCATGCGCGGGCCGGCAATGTGCGCTGGAAAGACGCGATAGTTTTCGCCATCGTCGGTGCGCTGGCAGCTTTCGTCGGCTCCAGCCTGGGCAAGGCGGTGGACGGCAAGAAGCTGCTGTTCCTGTTCGCCATTCTGATGTTGGTGATCGCCGCGCTCATGCTGCGGCCACGCAAGGCCGGCACCACGCAAGACTTGACCAGCGAGCACCCGTCCAAGGCCAAGACCGCCAAGCTCGGCATCGCCGCGTCCATCGTCGGCATGTTGTCGGGCTTCTTCGGCATCGGCGGTGGCTTTCTGATCGTCCCCGGCCTGGTGCTGTCCACCGGCATGTCGATGATCACGGCCATCGGCTCGTCGCTGGTGTCGGTCGGCACCTTCGGCCTGACCACGGCGCTGAACTACGCCAGCTCGGGCCTGCTGGACTGGGGGGTGGCTGGCCTGTACATCGGCGGCGGCATCGTCGGCGGCTGGATCGGCACGCGCGTGGCCACGCATCTGGGCAAGACCAGCAAGGGTGCGCTCAATCTGATTTTCGCCGGTCTGGTGGCGGTGGTCGCGGTGTACATGCTGTACAGAAACCTCTCGGCCTTCGGCATGCATCTCTGACGCTGACCAAGGCTGCGCACAACCTCGGGTTCGCAAGCCGGGCCGGGGTCAATCGGCGGTGAGGCGGCAGCGGTCGCCGCTGGCCTCGCGCCAAACGTCCACATGGCCGAGCGGCGGCAAGTTGGGCTGGAGCTGGCGCCAGAGATAGGCGCAGAGGTTTTCCAGCGTCGCCGGCCCCAGGCCCTGCACCTCGTCGAGCAGGTGATGATCGAGCTGCTCGCGCACGCGTGCGATTTCGCGGCGAATGATGGCCAGGTCCACCAGCATGCCGCTGACCGGATCGGGTTCGCCCTTCACCGCAACCTCGGCCCAATAGGTGTGGCCATGCACCCGCAGGCTGCCGTCGCGGTCGTGCTCGCGGTTCAGGGTATGCGCAGCTTCGAAGTAAAAGCGCTGGGCAAGTTCGACTTTCATCGGATTCCGGTGATCTTGTGGGTTTGCAGACTCAGGCGCCAGCGCGGGTCGGCCAGGCAGTGGGCAATGGCCCATTGGATGTTGGCCGCAAGCGCCGGGCCGTCCATGGGCTGCAGGTAGCGGTGCTGGAACGCCAGTCCGGCAAGGGCTTCGAGGTCCAACTCCGGCTGCGGCACGACCACCTTGAGCTCGTGGCCGCGTGTCAGGCGCAAGGGCGCCCCAGCCTTGGGGCTGACGCAGATCCAGTCGAGCCCTTCGGGCGCATCCTGCGTGCCGTTGGTTTCCACCGCGATTTCGAATTGCTGCGCATGCAAAGCCGCGACCAGGGCCGCGTTCACCTGCAGCAGCGGCTCGCCGCCTGTCAGCACGACCAGCCGCCGCGCCGGTGTTGACGCGGAATGAGGCGGCGTGACCGCCGGGCCGGCCCACTGCGCCGCGATGCACGCCGCGAGCTCTGCGGCCTCGGCAAACTTGCCGCCCAGGGTGCCGTCGGTGCCGACGAAGTCGGTGTCGCAGAAGCGACAGGCGGCGCTGGCGCGGTCCTGCTCGCGACCGGTCCAGAGATTGCAGCCGGCGAAGCGGCAGAACACGGCCGCGCGGCCGGCATTGGCGCCTTCGCCTTGCAGGGTGTAGAAAATTTCCTTGACGGTGTAGGTCATGGATGACGTTCGGGAAGACGGCTATTCAGGGCTCGGCGTGACCGCTGCAGTCGACGTGCAGCGGCGGGATGCGGCGGCGCTGCCGGGGCTCAGAGCAGATCGGCCACCAGATCGTGCCCTTGCGTGCCCACCACGCGGGCGCGCACGAACTGCCCCGCGCTTTGCGCCAGGCGCATCTTGTGCGAGGGCTTGGCCGGCTCGCGGATCAGCACCCTGCCGTCGATCTCGGGGGCGTCGGCGAACGAGCGCGCCACGGCGCCGCTGCGGTTGGCCAGATCCACCAGCACCCGCAGGTCCTGGCCGATGCGGCGCTTGAGCTTGCGCGTGGAGACTTCTTCGGCCACGGCCATGAAGCGCGCCTGGCGCTCCTCGCGCACGGCCTGCGGCACGGCGTGTGGCAGCTCGTTGGCCAAGGCGCCATCCACCGGCGAGTAGGCAAAGCAGCCGACGCGGTCGAGTTCGGCCTCGCGGATGAAGTCGAGCAGGGTATCGAACTCGGCCTCGGTCTCGCCGGGGAAACCGGCGATGAAGGTGGAGCGGATGACGACCTCGGGGCAGGCCTCGCGCCAGCGGGCGATGCGCTCCAGATTGCGCTCGCCGCTGGCCGGGCGCTTCATGCGCTTGAGCACGTCGGGGTGGGCATGCTGGAAGGGCACGTCGAGATAGGGCAGCACGCGGCCCTGCGCCATCAGCGGCAGCACCTCGTCCACATGCGGGTAGGGGTAGACATAGTGCAGGCGCGCCCAGGCGTCGTGCTGCTCGGCCAGCGCCGCCAGCTCCTGCGCCAGCTCGGTGAAGCGGGTGCGGATGGGGCGGCCGTCCCAGAAGCCGGTGCGGTATTTCACGTCCACGCCGTAAGCGGATGTGTCTTGGCTGACCACCAGCAGCTCTTTCACGCCAGCCTGCAGCAGGGCGCGAGCCTCGTTCAGCACATCGCCAATGGGCCGCGACACCAGATCGCCGCGCATGCTGGGGATGATGCAGAAGGTGCAGCGGTGGTTGCAGCCTTCGGAAATTTTGAGATAGGCGTAATGCCGCGGCGTGAGCTTGAGCCCGCCGGGCGGCAGCAGATCGACGAAGGGATCGTGCGGCTTGGGCAGATGCGCATGCACATGCTGCATGACCTCGTCGGTGGCATGCGGTCCGGTGACGGCCAGCACCTTGGGATGCACCGCCTGTACCAGATTGGCGCCGTCGGCGCCGGCACGCGCGCCCAGGCAGCCGGTGACCACGACCTTGCCGTTGGCGTGCAGCGCCTCGCCGATGGCGTCCAGGCTTTCCTGCACGGCGGCGTCGATGAAGCCGCAGGTGTTGACGATGACCAGATCGGCACCGTCATAGCTCTTGCTGGTGTCGTAGCCTTCGGCGCGCAGTTGCGACAGGATGCGCTCGGAATCGACCAGAGCCTTGGGGCAGCCGAGTGAGACAAAGCCGATTTTGGGCGGGCTCTTGGGAGGCGCCAGCGGCGCCGGCATCAAGGTGATGGGGGTTTCAGTCATGGGCGCTATTGTCGCTGAGCGCCCGCACCCCTGCCCCGGCAGCGGGGAGAGCCCGCCGCCCGCCTACTTCTTCGGCGGCGGCTGGAAGGCGCCGAGCATCTGCTTGGTCTGTTGCTGCATCTGCTCCTGCATCTGCATGTACAGAATTTTGCTCTGCTCGAGGTAGTTGCCCATCATGCCTTGGAGCATGGGCGCCTGGCCGCTCAAGAATTGCGACCACATCTCGGGACTGAAGCTGCGGCTGTCATAGAGCCCGCGCGACTGCTCGGCCAACTTTCCCTGGATGTCGATGAAAGACTGCACGGTTTTTTCCAGGTAACTGCCCATCATGCCCTGCATGGCATTGCCGTAGAAGCGGATGAGCTGCTCCAGCATGGCCGTGCTCAGCATGGGCATGCCACCCGCCTCTTCCTCAAGAATGATCTGCAGCAGGATGCTGCGGGTGAGGTCGGCGCCGGTCTTGGCGTCCTGCACCACGAAGCGCCCACCCTCCATCACCAGCGCCTTCACATCCACCAGCGTGATGTAGGCGCTGGTTTCCGTGTCGTAGAGCCGCCGGTTCGGGTATTTCTTGATGACGCGCTGGGGAGTCTCTGGATTGGCCATGTCGGTGCGATGCGGAAACTGCGGGATTGCACTCGATTGGAGCACAGAAACTGCGATCTGCAGCCGTCCCGACCCGCCGTTTGCGTGCAGACAAACCCGCACGCATCAACGGCGGCCGGGGCTGCGGCCCATCTCAGCTCATGTGCAGGCCGCCATTGATGGACAACTCGGCCCCGGTGACGAAGGCGCCGTCGTCGCTGGCCAGCCAGGTGACCAGCGAACCGACCTCCTCCGGCTTGCCCAGGCGCTTGACCGGAATGGTGGCGACGATCTTGTCGAGCACGTCCTGCCGGATGGCCTTGACCATGTCGGTGGCGATATAGCCCGGCGCGATGGTGTTGATGGTCACGCCCTTGGACGCCACTTCCTGCGCCAGCGCCATGGTGAAGCCATGCATGCCGGCCTTGGCGGCGGAGTAGTTGCTTTGGCCGAACTGCCCTTTCTCGCCATTGACCGAAGAGATGTTGATGACCCGCCCCCAGCCGCGCTCGACCATGCCGTCGATGACCTGCTTGGTCACGTTGAACATGGAGTAGAGGTTGGTCTTCATCACCTTGTCCCAATCGTCGTAGCTCATCTTGCGAAACACCGCGTCGCGGGTGATGCCGGCGTTGTTCACCAGAATGTCGACCTGGCCGTGTTCAGCGAACACCTTCTGGAACGCAGCGCAGGTCGAGTCCCAGTCGGCCACATTGCCCTCCGAGGCGTAAACGTCCAGCCCCTGGCCGCGCATGGTCTCCAGCCAGATGTCCTTGCGCGAGGAATTGGGGCCGCAGCCCGCAATCACCTTGTGTCCGGCCTCGCACAAGCGCCGGCAGATGGCGGTGCCGATGCCGCCCATGCCGCCCGTGACATATGCCACTTTCTTGCTCATCGTTTGCTCCTCGGGTTGTTGTGACGGTGTGTCGATGGAAATTCGGTGCGCTGCGGCACTTCAGCGCTGCAGCGCCAGGGCCACGCCCATGCCGCCGCCGATGCACAGCGAGGCCAGGCCTTTTTTCGCGTCGCGCTTGTTCATTTCGTGCAGCAGCGTGACCAGGATGCGGCAACCGCTGGCCCCGATGGGGTGGCCGATGGCGATGGCGCCACCGTTGACGTTGACCTTGCTCGTGTCCCAGCCCATCTGCTGGTTCACGGCGATGGCCTGGGCGGCGAACGCCTCGTTGATTTCCATCAGATCCAGGTCTTGCGGCGACCAGCCCGCGCGCGACAGGCAGCGCGTGGACGCCGGCACCGGGCCCATGCCCATGTAGGCGGGGTCGAGTCCGGCGTTGGCGTAGGCGCGAATGGTCGCCAGCGGCTTGAGCCCCAGGGACGCGGCCCGCTTGGCCGACATCACCACCACCGCGGCCGCGCCGTCGTTCAGGCCGGAGGCATTGCCGGCGGTGACCGTGCCGGCCTTGTCGAACGCCGGCTTGAGCCCGGCGAGGCTTTCGGCGGTGGCGCCGTGGCGCACGAACTCGTCGGTGGCGAAGGCGACGGGATCCCCCTTTTTCTGCGGCAGCATCACCGGCACGATTTCATCGGTGAAGCGGCCGGACTTCTGCGCCGCCTCGGCCTTGTTCTGGCTGGCGGCGGCGAAAGCGTCCTGCATCTCGCGCGTGACGCCATATTTCTTCGCCACGTTCTCGGCGGTGGTGCCCATGTGATAGTGGTTGAAAGCATCCCACAGGCCGTCGGTGATCATGGTGTCGATCAGGTTCCAGTTGCCCATGCGCATGCCGTCGCGCGAACCCGGCAGCACATGGGGCGAGGCGCTCATGTTCTCCTGCCCGCCGGCGACGACGATCTCGGCGTCGCCCAGGGCCACGGCCTGCGCCGCCAGCATCACCGCCTTCAAACCCGAGCCGCACACCTTGTTGATGGTCATGGCCGGGACCATGTCCGGCAGGCCGGCCTTGATCAGGCTCTGGCGTGCCGCGTTCTGGCCCACGCCCGCCTGCAGCACCTGGCCCATGATGACTTCCGACACCTGCCCGGGCTCGATGCCGGCGCGGGCGATGGCCGTTTTCACCACCAGCGCGCCCAGGTCGACCGCCGAAATCTTGGCCAGCGAGCCGCCGAATTTGCCCACGGCCGTACGCACGGCCGAAACGATCACGATGTCTTCACTCATGGAGAAATGTCCTGGGTTGGGGATGTGGACGAACAAGAAAAATCAGTCGTTTGACGCGCAAGGTCCGGCAGGAGTCATGCCCTGACCTTGACATAACGCCCAGGGGCGGGTTCGATCGGCTCGTAAGCAGCGCCACCGTAATGCTTGGGCGCGGGCTGCAGCGGGCCGCCCTGCTCCGCCAGCCATGCGGCCCAGTCCGGCCACCAGCTTCCAGGATGTTCCGTGGCCTGTTCCAGCCACGCGGCAGGCGTGGCTGGAAGGGAGTTGGACAATGTCTTGCGCTTGTCGTTCGCCTGCGCTTTGGGAGTCGGTTGTTCCAGCCGCCAGTGGCTGCGCTTGTTCTTCGACGCCGGGTTGATGACGCCGGCGATATGCCCCGAAGCGCCCAGCACGAATCGGGTCGCGCCACCCAGCAGCAAGGCCGAGGCGTAGCCCGCATGCCAGGGCACGATGTGATCCTCGCGCGAGGAGTACACATACGCCGGAATGGTGATGCGCCGCAAGTCCACCGGCATGCCCGTCACGCTGACCGCGTTGGGTCTGGGCAGCTTGTTTTCCAGATAGGTGTTGCGCAGATACCAGGCCAGCATGGGGCCGGGCAGATTGGTGCTGTCGGCGTTCCAGTACAGCAGGTCGAAGGGTGGCGGGGTTTCGCCCTTGAGGTAGTTGCCGACCACGTAATTCCAGGTCAGGTCGTTGGGGCGCAGGCTGGAAAAAGCCGCCGCCAGTTCGGCCCCGGTGAGCAGGCCGCCCTTGCCGATGGTGGCCTCGCGCAAGCACACCTGCGCTTCGTCGATGAATACGTCGAGAATGCCCGTGTCGGAGAAATCCAGCATGGTGGTGAGGAAGGTGACGCTGTGCACCGGCCTCTCGCCCCTGGCTGCCAGCACGGCCAGCGCGGTGCCCAGCAGCGTGCCGCCAACGCAAAATCCCAAGGCGTTGATGCCGCCCCCCGGCAGTGGCGCTGACGTGCCGCCCGTCTTGGCTGTGGCCTTGCCGGCTTTCGCTGCATGCGCAGCCTTGCCCGATGGAGCCGGCTTGGCCGCCGGGGCCGAAGCCGCGGCGATTTCACCCGCCACCGCGATGGCGCGCAGCACGCCTTGTTCGATGTAGTCGTCCCAGGTCCAGTGGGCGCAGCTCGCATCCGGATTGCGCCACGACATCAGCAGCACACGCTGGCCCTGCTCCAGGGCGTAGCGCACCAGCGAATTGGCCGGCTGCAGGTCGAGGATGTAGAACTTGTTGATGCACGGCGGCACGATGAGCAGCGGCCGCGCATGCACCTGCGCCGCCAAGGGTTTGTAGTCGATGAGCTGGAACCAGGGGTTCTCGAACACCACGGCGCCCTCGCTGGTGGCGACGTTGCGGCCGACCTCGAATTCGCGCTCGTCGGTCTGGGTGATCTTGCCCCGGCGCAAATCGGCCAGCAGGTTGTCCATGCCCCGGCGCAGGCTCTCGCCCTGGGTTTGCAAGGCGGTTTGCATGGCTTCGGGGTTGAGCGCCCAGATGTTGCTCGGGGCCGCGGCGTCCACCCACTGCTGCACGGCGAAGCGGATTTTCTGCTGGGTCTTGGCGTCGGCCTGCACCGCGTCCACCAGTTCGAGCAAGGCGCGTGCGCCCAGCAAATACAAGGCCGCGGTGTAGGTGGAAAAACGGTTCTCGCGCCAACTCTCGGCGGCGAAGCGCCGGTCCTTGACCTCGATCGGCTGGGCGCTGCTGCTCAGCAAGCTGCTCCACAGATCGGCGTACTCACGCCCGAATCGGCCCTGGATGTCGGCCACGCGGGCCGGGTCGAGCCGCAGCGAATGGGCCTGATCGCCCGCCGTCTGCAGGGCGGCGGTGCATGCCTGCTGCAGACCTTCGACCCATGCCGAGGGCGACGCTGCGGAGGCACCGGATGAGCTGGATGCACTGTCTGTCGTACGGGCGGATGCAAAGGGCTGGGCTGACATGAGGAAACCTGATCGTTGAGGTCAGAAACTTGAGGGCCGTGACGCGTCGGCGATTCGCGAACTGGCGCACGAAGGAGCCATGCCGCCGCCGTCCCATGACGGCAAGTTCGGCTGCATGTCGGCACGCGGCCCGTGCAGCAGGCGCAGGGTACGTCGGTGCAGGCTGGTAGGAGCTTGGGGCATGGTGATGAGCGCGGGGAGGGTCGATGTGTGGCAGTCCCGTTGCAAGGCGGTCTGTCTGTTTGTGGCGGGCCTCATTGTTGTGGTGGGACATGTGGCCAGACCAGCAACTGGGTAACCCGGTTTCATTCTTGAGCAAAGCCCATGCCGTGTCAACGCGATTTCCACGTGTCCAGAGCCCAGCGAATGGCCTTGCATTTTCCGGGGGCGTATTGCGGGTTCATGCCGAGCGGGCCGCAATCCACACCAGGCCTGCCTGGCGGCCGGTGACCCGGTCTCGCCGGTAAGCAAAATACCGCGCCGGATTGCTGACCGTGCACACCCCACCGCCTTGCACCTGGGAGAGCGCCATGCCGGCGGCCTGCAAGCGCAACTGCGCCAGCAGGAACAGATCGGCCAGCCACTTTCCCGGCTCCGCCGCGGCAAGAAAGGCGTCGGCCGCTTCGGGGGCCTGATGGACGAAAGCCGTGCGCACGTCGCCACCCACCTCGAAGGCTTGCGGGCCGATGGCAGGGCCCAGCCAGGCGTGGACCGCCGCAGGCTTGCAATCAGCCTTGCGGCACAGGGCTTGCAGCGTGTGCTCGAGCACGCCGCCGGCAAGGCCGCGCCAGCCCGCATGCGCTGCGCCCACCGCACGGCCGTCGGGTGCGGCAAACAGCACGGGCAGACAGTCGGCCACCAGCACGCAGGCGGCCAGGCCCGGTGTGGTGGTGACGGCGGCGTCGGCCTGCGGCGTGGAAGCGCCGTCCCAGCGGTCGAGGTCGGCGACCTCGGTGCCGTGCGCCTGGTCGAGGTAGGCAACGCGCACATCACCGAGCCAAGCGGCCAAGCGGGCGCGATTGGCCGCCACGGCCTGCGGCGCATCGCCCACATGGCTGCCGAGGTTCATGCCACCGATGGACTCTCCCCCTGGAGTGGCCCCTGCCCCGGCATAGGGCCCGGCACTGACGCCGCCCTGGCGGCTGGTGAACACGCCCCGCACCCGCGGGTTGCCGGGCCAGGGAGCGTCGATCCAGGAATCAGGCCGCGGCGTCATCGTCGTGCCAGGCTTTGGGGTCCAACTCGGCCGCGTGGCCACCCAGGTCTTGCCATTGCGCCACGATGTCGGCCGCGATGGGCGCGACGCAACCCAGCAGCTTGCGCGACGCGGGATGCACAAAGCGCAATGCCGCGGCATGCAGGGCCTGGCGCTGGATCTGCAGCGGGGGGGCGCCGCGCCGGCCGTACAGGGCGTCGCCCAGCAGGGGCAGGCCGGCGTGCTGGGCATGCACCCGAATCTGGTGGGTGCGCCCCGACTCCAGGCTGCAGCGCAAGGCCGTGACCTGTCCGTGCGGCGTGGACAGCACTGCCAGCGGCGAAAAATGGGTGCGCGCCGGCTTGCCGCCCGCCACCACCGCCATGCGCAAGCGGTCGCGCGGATGACGGGCGATGGCGGCATCCACCGTCATCGCCCGCGGCAAAACGCCCCAGGCCAGCGCGAGGTACTGCCGCCTGACCGTGCGTGCCTGCAACTGGCGCACCAGATCGGCCTGCGCCTCAAGGGTGCGGGCCACCACCAGCAGGCCGCTGGTGTCCTTGTCGAGCCGGTGGACGATGCCGGCGCGCGGCACCAAGGCTGCCTCCGGGTAGCGCGCCAACAAGCCGTTGAGCAGGGTGCCGCTCCAGTTGCCGGCCGCCGGATGCACCACCAGCCCGGCTGGCTTGTCGATCACGGCAAGCTGGGTGTCTTCCCACACCACGGCCAGATCCATCGGTTCGGGCGTGAAGGCGCCAGCCTCCGGGTCCAGCGGGACCTGCAACTCCACCAGCGCGGCATTGCGCGCCTTGCTGCGCGGGGCGGCAAGCTGCCCGCCCATTTGCACCAGACCGGCCTCGCACCAGGCCTTGAGCCGGCTGCGGGAAAACTGCGGAAAGATCTGCGCCAGCACCTTGTCCAGACGCTCGCCCGAGAAGGCTGCGGGGACGCTGGCCTGGAGCACAGCGGCTGTCGGTGCGGGCTCGCCGGAATCCAGGTCGGGGGAATCGTCCATCGCGCCGGGCGGCAGGCTGGGCGTAGGGTCGAGCGGGCTGGGTTCTCGGGCGTGCATGCAGGCAGCATAGCCCAGCCCTGCGACGCGTTTGCTTCACCTGGTGACCCGTTCTGTTGCATGGCGCCACGCTGACCTGGCGGCCGTCCACGACGCCGGGGCACGGCCAGTTCCCGGACCTGGCGCTGCAGCGCGCGCAACCCGCTTCCTATAATGGCTCGCTTGCCGATCCTGCGACGAGTTGCCTTGTGAATTCCACCCAGTCCTCCACGGGTGTGCGCCTCCTGCTGCGTACATTTGTTCTGCTTGCTGCAGCCCTGCTCGGCGCCTGTGCGTCGACCTCGGAAAAAGACGTGACCGCCGGCTGGTCCGCCGCGAAGTTGTACAGCGAGGCGAAAGACGAGATGAGCAGCGGCGCTTACGACAAGGCCACGAAGTATTACGAAAAGCTCGAGTCGCGCTACCCCTACGGCGTGCTGGCGCAGCAGGCGCTGATGGAGACCGCCTACGGCTACTTCAAGCAGGGCGAACGTGCCCAGGCCCTGGCCGCTTGCGACCGTTTCCTCAAGATCTACCCCAACAACCCCTACACCGACTACGTGCTCTATCTGAAGGGCCGCATCAACTTCTACGACAACAGCAGCTGGTTCTCCGGCCTGTCGGACCAGAAGCTGTATGAGCGCGACCAGCATGCCGCGAAGGAATCGTTCGAAGCCTTCAAGGAGCTGACCACGCGTTTCCCCAAGAGCAAGTACACGCCCGACGCGCGGCTGCGCATGCGCTACATCCTCAATGCGCTGGCCGAGTACGACACCCATGTGGCCTTGTTCTATTACCGCCGTGGCGCTTATGTGGCAGCCGCCGACCGCGCGCAGGAAGCCATCAAGAGCCACCCGGACGCACCCGCCACGCAACTGGCGCTTGCCGTGTTGATGGACAGCTACGACAAGCTGGGACTGACGCAATTGCGCGACGATACCGAGCGTGTGCTCAAGCTCAATTACCCCGCGAGCCCCTACCTCATCCAGGGCCTGCCGCAGCGCAACGAGTCGTGGTGGAAGCTGTGGTGAGTTCGAACTGAACCTGCCGCGTCGCTTGAAAGCCTGACCAACAGGCGGACTTGCGGCTCAGCCCTCGAAAGCCGGATCGTCATCCACGGCCGCAGCCGGATTTTCCGCCGCGACATCCGGCTCTGCTGAAGCGGGCACAGGACCCGCATGCGCCAGCAAGAACGCTGCCGCTTCGTCCACCGATTCCACCCGCGCAAACGGTTGCAGCGAGGCCAGCAGGCGGCGCCCCCAGGCGGTGCTGGCCAGGCGTTGATCGCACACCGCCAGCACGCCCCAATCGCGCTCGCTGCGAATGAGCCGGCCGGCGCCCTGCTGCAACGCCAGCGCGGCTTGCGGCAGCGAATAGTCCATGAAGCCGCTGCGTCCAGCCGCTTCCAGGCGTTTGATGCGCGCCGCGACCATGGGGTCGTCGGGCGGGGCGAAAGGCAGTTTGTCGATCACCACCAGGGTGAGTTGCTCGCCCGGAAAATCGACCCCCTCCCAGAAGCTGTGGCTGCCCACCAGCACCGCCTCGGGATTCGCGGCGAAACGCTGCAGCAGCACCTGCTTGGACTCGCTGGCCTGCTCCAGCACCACCCGGTTGGGCGGCAGGAGTTCGCGCAGACGCGAGGCGATGCGACCGATGGCGCGCAGCGTGGTGGTGAGCACGAAGCTGCCGCCGGGATTGACGGCGACCAGCCGCGCGGCCAGCTCGGCCACGCGCAGGGAATGCTCGGCGTCGGACGGATGGAAACCCGCGCGCGGCACCAGCAGGCGCGTCTGGCGCGCATAGTCGAACGGGCTGGCGACGCGCAGTTCGCGCAAACGCGGCAGGACCCCGCCCTCCACTGCAGCCAGCGCCGGACTGCCTTCGTTCAGGCCCAGGCGCGCGCGGGTGTAGCGAAAGCCGCCGTCCAGCGTCAGCGTGGCCGACACCAGCACCCAGGCTTGTGGACGCTGCGCCAGCAGCGCCGAGAACGCCGGGCCAACACCCAGCGGCGTGGCCAGCAGGCGCAGGTAGTGACTGCCGACTTCGAGCCAGCGCACCGTTTCTTGTGCGGCGACCGCCGCAGCCTCGGCGTCCGGTGGCGACGTCGCATCGCGCTGCCAGGCCACGAGCAAGGCTTGCTGCTCGCGGCAGCGTTCGATCAGGCGCGTGAATTCGGGCGCCAGCGCCTCGAAGGAGTCGAGCGCCGCGAGCAAGCCGGTCAGTTCCTCCTGCCAGCGGTTCAAGCCCTCGGCCCAGCCTTCGAGCGCCTGGGCTTGCGCCCAATCGAGCCGATGCGCGCCGTGGGGTGCGATCAGGCGCTGGTCGCGTGCCGCCTTCTGCAAGCGGCTGCTCAGGCCCTGCCAGTCGGCCAGGCCACGCGCCAGTTGCAAGCCGCAAGCCAGGACGTCGCGCGCCAGTTCCAGCGCCTGGGCCGTGCCCACGCTGCTGCCCAGGAACTGCGCGCCGATGTCGGACAACTGGTGCGCCTCGTCCAGCACCACCGTGGTGGCGCTGGGCAGGAGTTCGGCCACGCCTTCGTCGCGCAGGGCGACGTTGGCGAAGAACAGGTGGTGGTTGATGATGACCACGTCGGCCGCCATGGCCTCGCGCCTGGCCTTCATCACGAAGCAGGCACGGTAGTCGGGGCAATCGGAGCCGAGGCAGTTGTCGCGCGTGGACGTGACCAGGGGAATGACGGGCGATTTCTCGTCCAGGCCGCCGAGCGCGGAGAGGTCGCCATCGCCAGACGTGCCGGCAAACAGCGCCACGCGACGCAGTTCCTGCACGGCGCGGCGGTTGTCCAGCAGGCCTTCGCTCTGGGTGCGCTTGAGGCGGTAGTGGCACACGTAGTTGGTGCGCCCCTTGAGCACCGCGGCCCGCAGCTGCACGCCCAGCACCTCGCGCGCCAAGGGCAGATCCTTGCGAAAGAGCTGGTCCTGCAGGGCCCGCGTCGCGGTGGAGACGATGAACCGCTCGCCGCGCAGCAAGGCCGGCACGAGGTAGGCCAGGGTCTTGCCCGTGCCGGTGCCGGCCTCGGCCAGCAAAATGCCGCGCTCGGCCATGGCTTGCTCGACGGCGGTGGCGAGTTGGCGCTGGCCGGGCCGCTCGCGCCAGCCTGGCAGCGCCTCGGCGAACAGGCCTTGCCCGCCCCACAGGGCGTCGGTCATGGCGGAATCGGCTTCGGCGGAAGGCGCGTCCGGTGTGTCCGCACCGGGCGCTGCAGCGCTCTGCCTAAAATGGCCCGTTGCTTGTTCCCCGACTTTCAAGCGGGTTCGTCCGGCTGCGAGGCCGCTTCCAGGAGTGCAATTTGATCGCGAAGCTGCAACCGCTTTTTCTTCAGCCGGTGCAACAGGAATTCCTGCTCGGGGGTCTGCGGCCCGAGCCTGTCGATGGCGTCGTCCAGGTCGGCATGCTCCATGCGCAGCTCGATGAGACGGCGGTTGGCAGAGCGCAGGTTCTGGTCCATCGGCGTGGTGGCTGGCGGGCTGGGCAGGGTGACGTTCCATTGTATGAACGCATGGCGCCGCCTCGGCCCAACGCTGTCATTCGGGCCGCCTGATGAGCCAAGCTCGCGCACGTCTGCAGTTGCAGGCCGCCACCGGCATTCATCGCGGCGACCGCCAGTACCAGCAGGACCGCATCGAGATCTTCCCGCATCCGCGCGTCCAGGGGCTGATCCTCGTGGTGGTGGCCGACGGCATGGGCGGGCGCAGCGGCGGGCGCATGGCGGCCGACCAGGTGATGCTGACGGCGCAGCAGCTGTTCGAGCGCTTCGTGCCCAGCCAGGAGGAGCCGCTCGATTTGCTGCACAGCCTCGTGCGCGAAAGCCATCTGATGATCAAGCTCAGCGCCATCTCGGCCGAGCAGGAACCCCACTCCACCGTGGCCTGCGCCTTGCTGCAGCCGGATGGACATTGCCACTGGGCGCATGTGGGCGATTCGCGCGTGCATGTGTTTCGCGCGGGCAAGCTGGTGGTGCGCACGAAGGATCACTCCTATGTGCAGGATCTGGTCGATGCCGGCACCTTGAGCGAAGGCATGGCGCGCAATCACCCCATGAGCAATGTGCTGACCTCCAGCCTTGGAACCACCGAGGACCCGCCGCTGACCAGTGACAGCCTGCAGCTCCAGGCGGGCGACGTCTTGTTGCTGTGCACCGACGGCTTGTGGCATTACTTCGTCGATGCGGAACTGGGCTCGTCGCTCGGCCGGCTCGATCCGCGCGACAGCTGCGAGTTCCTCATCGCCAAAGCCAGGCAGCGCGCCATGGGGCGAGGCGACAACCTGTCGCTCGCGGTGGTCAAGCTGCTGCGCGCGGAGGCGCCTGCGACGCCGCCCAAGCGACCACCCAAGCTCCACGGATAGATCGCCGGTCAAGGGGTGAGGGGGCCGTCCTCTGCCGCGCGTTCAATAACCGGGGGGCAGCGGCAGCGGTGGAGCCGGTCCGGAGCCGGATTTCTTCACTTGCTCGCGTTGCTGCGCCGCCTGGGCCTGGCGGCGCTGATAGTCGGCCTGCTTCTGCGCGTAGGCCGCTTCGGCCGCCTGGGTTTGCGCCGCCTGCTGGGCGGCTTGTTGCGATGCTCGCTGCGCCGATTGGGCGTTCGCGCCCGGGGACACGGCGGTGGCTGGAGCGGCTGACGGGGTGCGGCCTTTGCCCTGGGCCGGGCGCTGTTTCGCCTCGTAGGCAGCCTGTCTGGCTGCATCCCCGGCCGCACGATCGGCTTGCTCGCGCTGCTTGCGTGCCTGCTCTTGTTCGCGCAGGGTCCGTTGCTGTTGCGCGGCTGATGCGTCCGGCACCGGGCGCTCACGCAAATTCCGCGCAACACGGCGACGCTCGGCCTCGGCCCGCTGCTGGCGCCCGGCGAGATCGATGGCGTTCAACCTTGCATCCAGCGCGTCCGACTGCTTGTGGTAGCGGCGACGCGCCTGGTCGAGGCAGTCGTTGACGAAAAAGCGGTGCAGGCAAGCGGCTTGTTCACGCACGTAGGCAGCGTCCAGATTGCTGCGTTGGGCTTCGATCTGCTGCCGCTCGGCCGCGCGTTGCGCGGCCTCCGCGGAAGCCGACTCGGCAGTTTGCGTGGAGGCAGGCGCGGAAGCGCCCGGGGCGATCTGGCTTGCCGGCTGGGAGGCCGCAGGAGCCTGCGGCTGTGCAGCTTGCGCCGGGCCTGTGAGGCAAACCGCCAGAGCCAGCGCCACGGCAAAGACAGCTCGCCAACCAGCTTGGGCCAGCGGCCTATCCGGTGCCATGGATTGACGCTGCAACGTGGCGAAAGGAAGCGAATTCAAGGAGTGAGGCATCAGGTCAATTCGGTTTGCACGTCGCGCCGCGCCTGCCGCAAATAGGCGGATGTCTGCATTTCCTGCAGACGCGAAACGGTGCGCTCGAACTCGTAAGCCAAGGGGCCTGAAGGATACAGCGCGGCGGGCGAGACTTCGGCCGAGAGCACGAGCTTGATGCTGCGGTCGTACAGCACGTCCACCAGCAAGGTGAAGCGGCGTGCGGCGCTGGCGAGTTCGGGGGCCATGCGCGGCACGTCGGACACCAGCACGGTGTGGAAACACGCGGCAATTTCGAGGTAGTCGTTTTGCGAACGCGGGGTGTTGCACAGGGTCTCGAAGTTGAACCAGGCGACGCCACCGGCGCGGCGCAGGGCGATGACTTCGCGGTGCTCGATCTGCAGCGTGGGGTCGTCGTCCGCAGCCTCGGCCAGGCGCTCGAATGCCTGCTCCATGGCGTCCTCGGCGACAGGACCCAGCGGTGTGTAGTAGAGCTGCATATCGGCCAAGGCCTGGTGGCGGTAGTCCACGCCGCCATCCACCTGCAGCACGTCCATGTTCGCCTTGATCAGCTCGATGGCCGGCAGGATGCGGTCGCGACGCAGGCCGTCGGGGTAGAGGCCATCCGGCTCGAAATTGCTGGTGGCCATGAACACGACGCCCTGTTCGAACAACCCCTGCAGCAGGCGATGCAGGATCATGGCATCGGTCACGTCGCTGATATGGAATTCGTCGAAGCAGATCAGCCGAAAGCGCCGCGCAATGCGCCGCGCCAGTTCCTCCAGCGGATTTTGCGTGCCCTGCAGGGCGGCCAATTCGCGCTGCACCTCGCGCATGAATTCGTGAAAATGCAGCCGTGTCTTGCGCACCACCGGCACGGTCACATAAAAAGCATCCATCAGGAAGCTCTTGCCGCGCCCCACGCCACCCCACAGATAGACGCCGCGCGGCAGATCGGGATGGACCAGCAGACGTCGCACCGCGGTCGAGCGGCGCGACTTGTAGCCCACCCATTCGTCGTAGGCACGCTGCAGCCGCTCGATGGCGATCTGTTGGGCGGCGTCAGGCTGGTGACCGTGCTCGGCGAGGGACTGCAGGGCGTATTCGGTCACGTCCATCGGCGCGCTCAGAAATTGAGGCTGCGGCCATCGGTGGCCAGCGCTGCCTCCTTCATCGACTCCGACAGCGTGGGATGCGCGTGGCAGATGCGCGCGATGTCTTCGGCGGCAGCCTTGAACTCCATCGCCACCGCGGCTTCGGCAATCAGCTCCGACGCCATCGGGCCGATGATGTGCACGCCCAAAATTTCATCGGTGGTCGCATCGCTCAGCATCTTGACGAAGCCGGTGGTGTCGCCCAGTGCGCGGGCGCGGCCATTGGCGAGGAAAGGAAAACTGCCGGCCTTGTAGGCGCGGCCAGCGGCCTTGAGCTGCTGCTCGGTCTGCCCGACCCAGGCGATTTCCGGCGCGGTGTAAATCACCCAGGGGACGGTGTTGAAGTCCACATGCGGCTTCTGTCCGGCCATGCGCTCGGCCACCGCCACGCCTTCTTCTTCGGCCTTGTGCGCCAGCATCGGGCCGCGCACCACGTCGCCGATGGCCCAGATGCCGTCCACCGGCGTCTTGCAATCGGCGTCCACCGGAACAAAACCGCGCTCGTCAGCCTGCAAGCCCACCGCCTGCAGGTTCAGGCCTTCGGTGTTCGGCACCCGGCCGATGGAGACGATGAGCCGGTCCACCTCCAGCTTTTGCGCGGCGCCAGCAGCGTCGGCATAGCGCAGGCTCACGCCCTTGGCACTGGTCTTCACCTCGGCAATCTTCACCCCGAGCTGGATGTCCAGGCCTTGTTTCTTGAACTGTTTTTGCGCCTCTTTGGCCACCTGCGCATCGGCCGCGCCGAGAAACTCCGGCAGGGCTTCGAGTACCGTCACCTGCGCCCCGAGCCGGCGCCAGACCGAACCCATTTCCAGGCCGATGACGCCAGCGCCGATCACCCCCAGGCGCTTGGGCACCGGGGAGATCGCCAGCGCTCCGGTGTTGGACAGAATGCGCTCTTCGTCGAACGCCGCGCCGGGCAAGGCGCGCGGGCTGGAGCCGGTGGCGATGATGACCTGCTTGGCGACGAGCTTGCGCGCTTCGCCGCCGGCGGTGGTCACGTTCAGCTCGAAGCCCTCAGCCGTTTTGGCGACGAACGCGGCGCGGCCATGGACGAACTCCACCTTGTTCTTCTTGAACAGGTAGAGGATGCCCTCGTTGTTCTGCCGTACCACCTGCTCCTTGCGCGCCAGCATGCGGTCGAGGTCGAGCTTGAGCCCGCTCACCGCGATGCCATGGTCGGCAAAAGCGTGGCCGGCCTGGTCGAAATGCTCGGACGATTGCAGCAAGGCCTTGGACGGAATGCAGCCGACATTGGTGCAGGTGCCGCCCGGCGCGGGGCCGCCCTTGGCGTTGGCCCAGGCGTCGATGCAGACCACGGCCATGCCGAGCTGGGCGGCGCGGATGGCGGCGATGTAGCCGCCGGGGCCAGCGCCGATGACGATGAGATCGGGTTGTGCGTTCATGGTCGCCGCCTCACAGATTGAGCAGCAGGCGTGCGGGGTCTTCCAGCGCTTCCTTCATCGCCACCAGGCCGAGCACGGCCTCGCGGCCATCGATGATGCGATGGTCGTAGCTCATCGCCAGGTAGTTGATGGGACGGATGACGACCTGCCCGTTCTCCACCACCGGCCGCTCCTTGGTCGCATGCACGCCGAGAATGGCGGCCTGCGGCGGGTTGATGATGGGTGTGGAGAGCATGGAGCCGAACACGCCGCCATTGCTGATGGAGAAGGTGCCGCCGGTGAGGTCTTCGATCGCCAGCTTGCCGTCGCGCGCCTTGGCGCCGAAGTCGGTAATCTGCTTCTCGATTTCGGCGAAGCTCAGCTGGTCGGCATTGCGCAAAATCGGCACCACCAGGCCACGCGGGCTACCCACGGCGATGCCGATGTCGAAATAGCCGTGGTAGATGATGTCGGTGCCGTCGACACTGGCGTTGATCACCGGGTATTTGCGCAGCGCGTGCACCGCCGCCTTGACGAAAAAGCTCATGAAGCCGAGCTTCACGCCATGCTCCTTCTCGAAGCGCTCTTTGTGCGTGTTGCGCAGGTCCATCACCGGCTGCATATTCACTTCGTTGAACGTCGTGAGAATGGCGTTCTCGCTCTGCGACTGAATCAGGCGCTGGGCGATGCGGGCGCGCAGCCGGCTCATGGGCACGCGTTGTTCGGGACGATCGGCGTAGGAGGAAAGGTCGATGCCAGCATCCACCGGGGCCAGCGCGACAGGGCTGCTCATCGGACTGGGTTGTGGCGCTGCTGCAGGCTTGGCCGCGGCCGCAGAGCCGCCAGCAATGGCGCCAAGTGCGTCGCCCTTGGTGATGCGTCCACCACGGCCAGAACCTGCCACGTTTGCCGGGTCGACGCCCTGCTCGGCGAGGATTTTGGCGGCTGCCGGCATGGCCGGGGCCGAAGTCGGCGCTTGGGCAGGGACTGCGACGCTGGCGGCAGCCGCCGCAACGGCCGGCGCTGGGGCGGCGGCTGGCACCGCAGACACCGGCAAGGGACTGACCTGGGGTTTGGCCTCGGTATCGAGCTTGGCGATGATTTCCTCGGCGGCCACGGTCGCACCGTCGTTCTTCAGGATCTGGGCCATGACCCCGGAGGCCGGAGCCGGCACTTCGAGCACGACCTTGTCGGTCTCGATTTCGATCAGGATTTCATCCTGCTTGACGGCTTCGCCGGGTTTTTTCTTCCATTGCAACAAGGTGGCTTCGGCCACGGATTCAGACAGTTGGGGAACCTTGACATCGATCAGTGCCATGGTGGGGTCTCGCGATTGGATGTGAACGGTTTGAGCCGTGCGCCGGCATGGCTGGCCCGTCAAGGCCAGCCATGCCGCGGCGCATGCAGCCCGCTTATTTGGTGAGGATGAAACCCTTGAGCTTGCCAAAAGCCGCTGTCAGCATTTCCTTCTGCTGCTCGGTGTGCTTGGCGAAGTAGCCAGCCGCGGTGGAGGCCGATGCAGGCCGGCCCGCATAACCCAGGCGCTGACCTTCCTGCAGGTTTTCGTGGATATGGTGCTGGATGAAGAACCATGCCCCCTGATTCTGCGGTTCGTCCTGGCACCACACCAGATCGCGCAATTGCGGGTAGCGCTTGAGCTCGGCGGCGAAGGCCTTGTGCGGGAAGGGATAGAGCTGCTCGAAGCGGACGATGGCCACGTCCTGCAGGTCGCGCTGTTTGCGCTCGGCGAGCAGGTCGTAGTACACCCGCCCCGTGCACATGACCATGCGTTTGACCTTGGCTTCGTCAAGGTCCTGGCCCTCGCCCAGTACGGTGTGGAAATGCCCGTTGGCCAGGTCGGATAGCGGCGAGCGTGCCTCGTGGTGCCGCAGCAAGGACTTGGGCGTCATCACCACCAGCGGCTTGCGGAAGGGACGGATCATCTGCCGCCGCAGCAAATGAAAAATCTGCGCCGGATTGGTCGGCTGGCAGACCTGGATATTGGTCTCGGCGCAAAGCTGCAGGTAACGCTCCAAACGCGCGGAGGAATGCTCCGGGCCCTGGCCTTCGTAGCCGTGCGGCAGGAACAGGGTGAGCCCGGAGGCGCGGCCCCATTTCACTTCGCCGGCGGAGATGAACTGGTCGATCAGCACCTGGGCGCCATTGGCGAAATCGCCGAACTGGGCTTCCCAGATCACCAGGGTGTTGGGGTCGGCGGTGGAGTAGCCGTACTCGAAACCGAGCACCGCTTCTTCCGACAGAATGGAGTCGATGACGACGAACGGCGCCTGGCCTTCAGCCACGTTCTCCAGCGGCACATAGCTGCCGGCGTCCCAGCGCTCGCGGTTCTGGTCGTGCAGCACGGCATGGCGATGGCTGAAGGTGCCCCGCCCGCTGTCCTCGCCCGAGAGGCGCACCGGGTAGCCGTTGGCCACCAGCGAGGCGAAGGCCATGTGCTCGCCCATGCCCCAGTCGAGCGACAGTTCGCCCTGCCCCATCTTGGCGCGATCGGCGATGACCTTCTCCACCAGCGGGTGCAGTTTCAGATCCGGCGGCATGGTGGTGATGCGCTCGGCCAGCCGCTTGAGTTCGGTCATCGGCAACGAGGTGTCGGCGCTGTCGGTCCACTTGCGGTTGAGGAAAGGCGACCAGTCGACCGCAAACTTGCTCTTGTAGTTCGACAGCACCGGCTCGACGGCGCGCTCGCCATCTTCCATCGCCTGGCGGTAGGCATGCACCATGGCATCGCCGTCTTCGGTACCGATCACGCCCTGGCTCACCAGCCGGTCGGCGTACAGCTTGCGCGTGCCCGGATGCGCGGCGATCTTCTTGTACATCAACGGCTGGGTCACGGCTGGCGTGTCCTGCTCGTTGTGGCCCAGCTTGCGGAAGCAGACGATGTCGACCACCACGTCGTGGCCGAACTCGGCGCGGTAATCCACCGCGAGCTGGCAGCACAGCGCCACGGCCTCGGGGTCGTCACCGTTCACATGCAGGATGGGCGCCTCGATCATTTTCACCACGTCGGTGCAGTAGAGCGTGGAGCGCGTATCGCGCGGGTCGGACGTGGTGAAACCGATCTGGTTGTTGATGACGATGTGCAGCGTGCCACCGGTGGAATAGCCGCGCGTCTGGGCCAGCGCCAGGGTCTCCATCACCACGCCCTGGCCGGCTAACGATGCGTCGCCATGCACCAGCACGGGCAGCACTTGCTGGCCGCGCTTGTCGCCACGGCGTTCCTGCCGCGCCCGCACCGAGCCCTCGACCACCGGGTTGACGATTTCCAGGTGCGAGGGGTTGAAGGCCAGCGACAGATGCACCGGGCCGGTCGGCGTGGACACGTCGCTGGAAAAGCCCTGGTGGTATTTCACGTCGCCGGAAGGCAGGTCGCTGGCATGCTTGCCCTCGAACTCGTCGAACAAATCCTTGGGGCGCTTGCCCAGAGTGTTGACCAGCACGTTCAAGCGGCCGCGGTGGGCCATGCCGATGATGACTTCCTGTGAGCCGAGTTCGCCACCGCGCTGCACGACTTCGTCCATACCGACGATGAAGCTCTCGCCGCCTTCGAGCGAAAACCGCTTCTGCCCCACGTAGCGCGTGGCGAGGTAACGCTCCAGCCCTTCCGCGGCTGTGAGCTTGTCGAGAATCTCGCGCTTTTTCTCGGTGCTGAAGCTGGGGCGGGTGCGAATGCTCTCCAGTTTTTGCTGCCACCAGCGCTTCTGTCCCTGGTCGCTCAAGTACATGAACTCGGCGCCGATGGAGCCGCAATAGGTTTCATGCAGGTTGTTGAGCAGCTCGCGCAGACTCATGCCCTCCTTGCCGAAATAGGTGTTGCTGGTGTTGAACACGGTTTCCAGATCGGCATCGGAGAAACCGTAAAAGCTGGGCTCCAGATCGGGAATTTCGGGGCGTTCGGTGCGCTTGAGCGGATCGAGATCGGCCCAGCGCACGCCGACATTGCGGTAGGCGGCGATGAGTTGCTGCGCCGCCACGCGCTTGCGCGACAACTCCACATCGGCGTTGAGACTGATGGGGCGCGCCGGCCCGGTCTTGGCGCGCAGGGCGAAAGCGGAGACGACGGGGGTGTGGGGAATGTCGCGGGCGTTGCTGCCGTCGACCGCGGGGACATGCTGCAAGGCGTCGAAATAGTCGCGCCAGTGGTCGGGGACCGAGCCTGGATTGGCGAGATAGGTTTCGTAAAGCTCCTCGACATACGGAGCATTGCCGCTGGACAGATAGGAGTTGGCGCGTAATTCTTGAATGGTCATGGTGGGCTCACTGGTGCGCCGGGCACCCCGGCATGAAGTGGGTGAAACACCATGCGCCCGGGTGGGTAGCCCGCCTTGGCGCACAGCGGTCCGATGACGAAAGACCTGAATGAACTGTAGCAGCCGATTTGATGCAACGCAAAAAACAAAACATCACCAACACTGGCTGGCATGTCTTGTCCAAGCCATGCCAGCCGCATCCGAGTTGTACCCAAGCCCCATTTGCCAAGCCCGGAAAACAAAGCGGGCTGGAATCGCTTCCAGCCCGCTTGTCATGAACGCCCTACCCCGGCGGAAAGACTGACAGGGTCAGATCCGGCCGTATTGCGCCAGCCCCGGGTTGCCCTTGACACCAATCAGCTTGGGTTCGTTGACCTTCAGCGGCTTGATGACTTTGTTGTGCTTGAGGTATTCCTCGACGATGTCCCAGATGGGCGGGTTGCTGGGGATGGCAGAGGCCTGTTGCACCGGCGCCCAGCCAGCGACCTTGTAGGTTTTTTTCGGGTCGAGCGGCTTGCCGCCCAGGCGCATGTCCTGAATGCGGTTGCCGATTTTCTCGTTCGGCGCACAGCTGTATTCCAGCGCCCCGAGACGAACCATGTCACCACCCTGCTGGTAATAGGGGTCGGTGTTGAACAGGTTGTCGCACACGTCTTCCATGACGGCCTTGACGGTTTCGCCGGTCATGTCCGCAAGCGTGCAGTACGGGTAGGTGATGGCCAGTTGGCTCATCATGTCCTCCCTGGTGATCGGTGCGCCGGGAAGCAGGTCGCCGCCCCAGCGGAAACCCGGCGAGAAGGCCAGATCGCCGCCGCGCACGGCCAGCATGGCATCCACCACCAGCTGGTCCCAGGTGCCGTTGAAATTACCGCGGCGATAGAGCACGCCTTCGGTATGGGCGAGCACCTCGTTCATCTTGCTCTCGTAAGGCGCGCGGTGCCTCTTGATCAGCGCATTCATGTCCGCGTCGGCGGCGAGCAGTTCGGAGAAGACGGGCAGCAGGCGGTACTTGTAGCTCACCATCTTGCCGCCGCGCACGTCGAAGTCCATCACGGCGAGGAATTTGCCGTGCGATCCGGCATTGGTGACCAGGGTCATGCCGCCCGAGGGGCGCCGAACTTCCACGGCCACGGCTTCGCCGTCATGGGTATGGCCACCAAAAATGCAGTCGATGCCTTCGACCAGCGTGGCCATCTTGCGGTCCACGTCCATGCCGTTGTGCGAGATCACGACCACGAGCTGCGCACCCTTTTTCTTCACCTCTTTCACCACTTTCTGCATGTGGTCGGTGTCAATGCCGAAAGTCCAGTCAGGCATCAGGTAACCCGGGTTGGCAATCGGGGTGTAGGGGAAGGCCTGGCCGATGATGGCGACCTGGACCCCGTTCATCTGCTTCATCACATAGTTGGGGAAAACGGGATCGCCAAAGTCAGCTGTCTTCACATTCTGGGCGACAAAGTCGATCTTGCCCTTGAAATCCTTGTTGACGATTTCCTTGACTCGATCCTGGCCATAGGTGAATTCCCAATGCGCCGTCATGACGTCGACGCCGAGCTGGAGCTGGGCATCGACCATGTCCTGGCCCTTGGTCCACAGGGACAGCCCCGTGCCCTGCCAGGTGTCGCCACCGTCCAGCAACAGCGCACCGGGGCGGGCCGCACGGAGTTGCTTCACCAGGGTGGCAATATGCGCGTAACCGCCCATCTTGCCATACTGCTTGCCGGCGCGCACGAAGTCGAGGTAGGTAAACGCATAGGACTCGCGCGTATTGGGTTTGAAACCCACGCGCTTGAGGTAGTTGGCGCCAACCAAGTGGGGCAGGTGGCCATCCATGGCGCCGATGCCGATATTCACGTTGGGCTCGCGGAAATACAGGGGCTGTAGATGCGCATGGCTATCGGTCATGTGAAGAAAGTGCACATTTCCCGTCACGGGTGGGTTGTACAGCTTGTCCACCTCGGCGGCGCTGGCGTCACGCATCATCGGAAATCCGTTGACACCGGCAGCAGCCAAAACACTCAAAAATTCGCGGCGGGAGAGGCTCATTATGGGTCCTTGAAAAAAGAAAAAGCCCGCCAATCGGCAATCAATAGGCGGGCCTAGGCTGATCGGCTGTCGACCAGCCTCGAAACGACGGGATTACTTGTTGACCGGAGAGTTCGGGTCCATCAGCAGCGCCATCACGTCCTTCATCTGCTGCTCGGTGAGGATGTGATGCTCTCCAAACGGCGGCATGTAGGAACATGCATTGAATGCTTCGGAGTTATAGATGCGGGCCCAGGTGTACTTCAAAATCGCTTCGCTGTTGCCGCGCAACTTGGCGTAGTGATACAACTCAGGTCCGATATTGCCTTGAGACGGATCGTTCGCAATCATCTTGTGGCAAGCCAGGCAGTTGCCGCCATTTGGGGTGCCGGGTTTGTCGTTCCACTGCAGCCCCTTGCCATCCTCGGCAATCTTGAGGCCAGCCTTCCAGTCACCCAGATATTGGCCGTCCTTCGGGTAGACGACCTTGGACTGCGCGGTCGTCTCGATCTCTTTGCGAATCGCATCCGGCAACGGCTGGCCGAGGTAGTCGTACTTCGAGCACTCGTACTGCGCCTTCGTTTGCTTGAGGCGATCGACGCTGGCTTGTCCCTTGCTGACGAAATCGTCTTTGAGGATTTTCTGGAAGGATGCCGTCGCGAAAGGATCACCGCTGGCGCCTGCCGATGCGGATTTGTCCATGCCGGCACAGCCACTCAGCACAGCAGCACTGGCCGCCGCCGTCAAGACCAATAAAACTGATTTTTTCATGTTGTCTCCTCTCTTAGCGCTTGAACGAAGGCGTGTGGAGCGTGGCGCCATTGGAGTTGACCCCCATATACGTGATCAGGTCGATCACCGCGCTGGACGTGAACTTGGGAGCGGGCCAGCGCTGTTGGCGTGCGCAAGCCAACATGCGCCACTCAAGCGTGCGGGCGACGCCCTGAGAATTGGGGTAGGCAGGCCAGGTCGCGTAGGACACGGCTGCTTCTTTGTTCGTCAGGTTGGGAAGTGCGGATATCTTGATGCGCTTGCCACTTTCGGAATGGCAGGCTGCGCACGAGAAACTGAAGGGCCCCGCACGGTAGAAAAACAGCTTCTTGCCATTCTCGTAAGAGAGTTTTTCCATGGCGTCGTTTTGCGGGATGGCCACTTTCATGCCATCGGACTCATGCGCCACATACATCGCGATGTTTTCCAATGGGGATGCGTTACCCCCCTCCTTGGCGAAGGGCTCTTTGTCAGCTTCTTTGGCACTGAAACCTTGGAGGCTTTCCATGCAAGTGACCAGACGAGATTCCAGATCCTGCACCTTGCCGGTATCTGCGAAATAGCGTGGAAGTTGGGCATAGGCACCCTTCACCACGCCTGGGCCGAGGCCCAGATTGCACTGTTCGAGAGAGGCGTTTTTGGGCCCACGCTTTTCACTCCAAAGCTTCTTGCCATCGTCGATGTTGAAGTCGGCGGGGTTACCGCCCATTTCGTTCATCAATTTGAGGTAAGCATTCCCCTCCTGGGTTACGGAGCCCGCCTGCGCGGTTGCCGCGCAGGCCCCAATCAGCATCATGGCAGGAAGCGATAACCCAGCCAGCGCCGCAATCTTTTTTAGTCGTGATCTCATAGTCTCCTCGCGAACAGTGGGTACTGCGTCAAACAAAAAGAAGGCTCGATACTTCAGGACACCGTGGTGGTGTCGGTCTGGGTTTCGCCCTTGTTGTCCAGCCACGTCACTGAAACCTTGTCGCCCGATTTTCCACCCTTGAAACGGAATTCGAGGAACGGATTCTTGGAAATGGCCGTGCCCCAATCGCAAGTCAGGACGGTCTTGTCATTGTTTTTGCAGATGACGGATTGAATGAAATGGGCCGGGATGATTTTCCCGTCTGGGGCCTTCATCAGGCCGGTATCTTCGGGGTGAGACATCAGGACGCGAACAACCACTGCGTCGCCTTCGACGTTAGCGCGCATGCGCATCGGATTTGGCATATTGAACTCCAGTAAAGTCTAGATAACCGAGGTAGGAAAGAAGGGATCAGCCGCCGCAACCGCCGAGCGTGACCTTGATTTCTTTCTTGCTGAACAGCAGCTTGTCACCAGCCTTCGCCACGGCATAGACGTGGGAGGTCTGCGCCATCTTGATACGGGTGGCAAAGTTCGGCTCGGCTCCATCCTTGGTGCTGAAGGTAGCGACCAGCGCGGTGGGGTTTTTCTGCACCACGATGCCCAGCATGCTCACGCCAGCGGCCGTGGACTTGATGCCGACCGGCACGACAGCACCGTTTTCGGCAATGTCCGGACCGACGATGGACACGTCCGTGCTTTCGGTGGCTGTGGCGCCGAGAACCTTGGCGATTTCATCCAGAGTCTTGGCTTCGAACAACTTGGGGTCCCAGCCTGGAGCGTCGGCCGCCTGGGCGGTGACGGGTAGAAGACCGGCCGAAGCGGCCAGACCCACAACGGTCGCACCAGCACCAAGCTGCATGACCTGACGACGAGATTGATTCATACGACTAACTCCTCAATTATAAAAATGCGTAAGTAGTGAGAGTTGTCCTCGTGGATGGACCACGAGGACTTAACGCCTTACTGCTTCGCTCCGTCTACAACCCAAGTTGCAATCATCTTGGCATCAGCCTCGCTGATACTCTGCGGCGGCATTGGGATACTGCCCCATATGCCTGAGCCGCCCTTCATGATGCGGGTGGTCAATTCGCCCACCATCGCTGTCTTGCCACCGTATTTGCCGGCAATTTCCTTGTAGCCAGGCCCGACCAACTTGTTGTCGCCAAAGCTGTGGCAAGCAATGCAGCCATTGGCCTTGATCAAGGCGACAACCTTGGCGTTGGGGTCGACTGCGGCTGATTCTTTTTGCAGTGCAGCTTTTTTCAGCTCGGCCCGTGACAAGGTGACCTGACCGCGGATCGGCCCCCAAGGGCGAGTCTCATCAGCCAAGTTACCCCAAGTATTCATGGCGTAAGCAGGGATGAAGGAATCGACCTTCGGCTTCGGGCTGCAGTTTTTCATGCATTCAACATTATGGGTATCCGGGATACCCCCATTTCCGATTTCCTTGCCAGGCCACATGCCGTGGTTCCAGGTCATGCCGTTGCGGTTGGGCAGCATGTTTTGCACTTGCTGCACGTTGTCACGCGTCAGCGTGAAATTGGCGGGCACGACATTGGCCAAGTTCAGCAGGTAAGCGACCAGGGAATAGGTTTCATTCCAACTCAGCGACAGCGGCGCATTCCACGGCATCGCGCGGTGGATGTAGTCGAACAGCGTCGACAGGGTCGAGAGTTTCTCGAGCGAGGTGCCGCCGCCGTCCGTCACATTCGCCAACTTGGCAACGCGCCCCGTGGCAATGTCCTGCTTCGAGGCTTGGAATGCACCCACCAAGGGCGGGAACACGGCATTGGAATCTGCGAAGTCGCCATGGCAGGAAGCGCATTTGGCTTCCCACAGCTTGGTGCCTTCGGCAACGGTTCCCTGTCCCGCAGGCAGTCCTTGAAAGTCGGGTCGCACGTCGATATTCCACGCCTTGATCTCGTCCGGGGTTGCCGCACGACCCAGCGAGGTTGCGGCGTTGGCGCCCCATGCGGCCGAAAAAGCCAGCCCGAGTGCTGCCGCGACGGCGGCCTTACGAATTCGCGAGTTGGACATTGCGAACGTCTCCAGTTTCTTCAACTTGCCAAGTTTGAATTGAGTTGTTGTGATAGACCGACCGGGTTCCGCGAATCTTGCGCATCTCCTGGAAGGTCGGCTGCACCATGCCGGTTTCATCCACAGCGCGGCTTTGCAGGAAAGCACCCTTGCCGTTCCAAACCCAGGGGATGTTGAAGCGTGCGAAGGCCTTGTTCTGCACCGGGCCTTCCAGACGGGCTTCCTTCCAGTTGACGCCGCCATCGAACGACACATCCACACGCTTGATCTTGCCGCGGCCCGACCATGCCAGGCCGGTGACGTTGTAGACGCCGCGATCCATCAATACCTGCCCGCCGGACGGCGAAGTCACCACCGACTTGACTTCCATGACGGAGGTGTATTGGCGCAGCCTGCCGTCGGGCATGAGGTCGACGTAGCCCAAGACTTCGTCTTTGGTGGCGAAGGGGGAGGTTCCCAGTTTGATGCGGCGCAGGTACTTGATTTGCGATACGCCTTCCACGCCGGGGACGACCAGGCGCAGGGGATAGCCGTTTTCAGGACGCAGCATTTCGCCGTTCTGGCCATAAACCACCAGCACTTCGCCCGACATGACCAGGGACATGGGGATGGTGCGGTTTTCGTGGGAGCCATCGGCACCTTCGGCCATGATGAAGCGCACGCCCTTGAGATCGGCGCCGCAATCGTCCAGCAGCTTGATCAGCGGCACGCCGGTGAACTCGCTGCATGACACCATGCCGTGGGTGTACTGCACCGTGGGCACGGCCACATTGCCCCACTCCATGGCGGAATTGGCGCCGCACTCGATGAAGTGGAAGCGCGACACCGGCTGCATGCGCATGATGTCGCCGACGCTGTAGACCTTGGGGTTTTTCACCAGGTCCTTTTCGCCCATGACCATCAGCCGGAACTGGGCCGGATCGATGTCATACCAACCCTGGTGCGAGCGGTTGAAGTGCAAGCCGGCCGGGGTGACGATGCCGAACATGCCCTGCAACGGGGCGAAGGCCACGTTGGCCTGGGTGACGGCCGCCAGACCCGGGCTGATGCGGCGCACCAGATTGGCCTCGTATTTCGACGGCGAGCCATAAGGCGGCTCGTCCACACCCTTGCCCAACGTGGTTCCCCACTCGGGCTTGTCCAAAATCAACTTGCTGCCCTTGTCGCCAACCCAGTCTTTGCGGTTGTCGTCAGTGGCACCGTAGGCGTTCACGGCCCCGCCGGCAACCATGGTGGCGCTGGCTGCCGTCAACGCCCGACGCAAAAAATCGCGTCGGCCGCCCTGGACCTGCGCGATTTGCTCGGCAGTCAGGAAGTTTTCCGGTGCAGGACGCAACCGGCCTAGCCTTTTGCTGTAGTCACTCATCCTCGTCCTCGCTTGTTGAAAATCTAAATGCGCCGAGCCAGGCGCTCTGATTGAGAAACGGACTCTGGATCGTCCAGCTCGATGGCAATTTGGGTGCAAACCGTGCGGCATAGCTGCACCGCCTTCTCACTTTGCACCCGGTAATAAACCTGATTACCCACGCGCCGCTTGGCAACGATGCCCGCCTGATACAGCACCTTGAGATGCTGGGAGACGTTGGGCTGGGTGGAGTTGACCGCCTCCATGATGTCGCCGACACTTTTTTCCTGGTCGCAAATGGCATTGATGATGCGCAGGCGCAAAGGGGTGGCCAGAACGCCGAACAACTCGGCGGCGGAGACGAAAACGCGCTCGGCGTCGACTTGGTCGGCTGCCGCTGAATCGAGCAATTGCAGTGTGTTGAGCATCGCAGGCATTGATGAATTTGCTTATAAGCAAGAACTTATGAATTGTAGGGAAGCCGCCCTCTGCGTCCAGCTCGGCGGCCTAGGAGTTTCCCTAGCTATTGGTGAGCAATTGCTTCACGAATCTGCGCCAGGGCAAGCGGATCTTCCAAGGTGGTCAGATCGCCGGGGTCGCGTTGCTCGCACAGTGCCTGGATGGAGCGGCGCAGCAATTTGCCGGATCGGGTCTTGGGCAGCATGGCGACGAAGCGGACCCGAGCCGGGCGTGCCAGGGCGCCCAGTTGCGCCTGCACGGTCTGCATGATGCCGGTCTCCAGGCTGGCGCAAGCTGCAGCGTCGGCCACTTTGCCGGCATCGCGCGGCACGACGAAAGCCATCGCCACCTGACCCTTGATCGCATCCGCGGCGCCGACCACGGCCACCTCGGCCACGGCCGGATGGCTGGAAATGCTCTCCTCGATTTCACGTGTGCCGAGGCGGTGGCCGGCCACGTTGATGACGTCGTCGGTGCGCCCGAGAATGGTGATGTAGCCGCGCGCGTCGGCCACGCCCCAGTCAAAGGTGGAGTACACCTGTTTGCCCGGGAAGGTCGACCAATAGGTGTCGACGAAGCGGGCGTCGTCACGCCAGACGGTTTGCATGCAGCCCGGCGGCAGGGGCCAGCCAATGGCGACCACCCCCTTCTCACCGGGCGCAACGGGCTCGCCTGTGGTGTCGTGCAGGATTTGGACGTCATACCCCGGCATGGCGACACCGGGGGAGCCAGGTTTGGGCGCAAGCTCTTCCACGCCGCCGGCGATGCTGAGAATCGGCCAGCCGGTTTCGGTCTGCCAGTAGTTGTCGACCACAGGCTTGCCCAATGCCTGCGTGACCCAGGCCGCCGTGGGTTCGTCCAGCGGTTCACCCGCCAGGAACAGGCGCTGCAGCGACGACAAGTCGCTGCAGCGCATGAAGACCGTGTCGAACTTCTTGAGCACGCGAATGGCGGTTGGCGAGGAAAACATCACGCTCACCCGATGGCGCTCGACCAGTTGCCAGAAGCTGCCGGCGTCCGGGCGCAGCGGCGTGCCCTCGTACAGCAGCGTGGTCATGCCGTGCAACAGCGGCCCGTAAACGATGTAACTGTGGCCGACGACCCAGCCGATATCGCTGGTGCAGAAATAGGTCTGCCCCGGCTCGGCGCGAAAGATGTCGCGCATGGAAGCCGCCAGAGCCACGGCATAGCCCCCGGTGTCGCGCTGCACGCCTTTGGGCCTGCCGGTGGTGCCAGAGGTGTAGAGGATGTAGCTCGGATGCGTCGCATCCACCCAGGTGCAGGGCACGGGTGCACTGCCCACCGCGGCGCATGCTGCGGCGTAATCCAGGTCGCGCCCGGCCACGGGCTCGTAGGGTTGCAGCCCGCGGTTCACCATCAAGACGGTGCCCGGCTTGTGCGCGGCGCGTGTCATGGCTTCGTCCAGCAGCGGCTTGTAGGGAATGACGCGTCCAGCACGCGAGCCGGCATCGCTGCTGACCACAACCTTGGGCTGGGCGTCGTCGATGCGCGTGGCCAGGCTCATGGCGGCAAAGCCGCCGAACACCACGGAATGAATCGCCCCCAGGCGAGCGCAGGCCAGCATGGCGAAGACCGCCTCGGGAATCATCGGCATGTAGATCAGTACCCTGTCGCCCTGCTCGACGCCTTGCCGGCGCAGCACCGCCGCCATGCGCTGCACCTCGGCATGCAACTGGGCGTAGGTGTAGCTGCGGCTTTGGTCGACTTCGGTGGACTCCCAGATCAAGGCCGGCTGCTCGGCACGCCTGGGCAGATGCCGGTCGATCGCGTTGTGGCAGAGATTGGTCAACCCGCCCGGGAACCAGCGTGCAAACGGCTTGCGGCTGGCGTCGAGCACTTGATCCCAGGGCCGATGCCAATCGATCAAGCCGGCCTGCTCGGCCCAGAAGGCTTCGGGCTGTTCGATCGAGCGACGGTAGTAGTCGGCGTAGCGCATGTTTTGTCTCCAGTCCTGTTGTGACGGCGGCCGCAGGGGGCGCCGCTCTGATTCGCTGGCCGGTGGTATCGAGGTTCGCCAAAACCTCGACCTTGTGCAGCAAGCCCGCGCACGTTAGGAGCCGGAACTGACGCAGCACTGACCCGATGCCCCAGGGCGGACGGCTGTGGGCCAAAGCTGGGGCGTGTATGTGTGGGATCGATGCGCCGGCTGGATGCACGCGGCGGCCGCTCGGTTCAGAGGCCCACCACCGCCCGGCCGCGCGACTGCCCGGCCATGATGCTCGCAGCTGCCTGCAGCACCTGATCGAGCGGCACATCGTGCGCCATGCGCTCCAGTCGGGCAAGGTCGATCTCCGCGGCCAGCGCGTCCCAGGCCGCCCGGCGCGCAGCCAGCGGCTGCATCACGCTGTCCACGCCGGCCAGGGTGACGTTGCGCAAGATGAAGGGCGCCACGCTGGTCGGGAAATCCATGCCCTGTGCCAAACCACAGGCGGCCACGACGCCGCCCCAGCGGGTTTGGGCGCAGGCATTGGCCAGGATGTGACTGCCTGCGGTGTCGATCACCGCAGCCCAGCGCTCTTTCTGCAGCGGCTTGCCCGGTGCGCTCAAGGTGGCGCGGTCGATGATGTCGGCAGCGCCCAGCTCCCGCAGGTAACCCGCCTCGGCAGGCTTGCCGGTCGCGGCCACCACACGATAGCCGCGTTGCGCCAGCAGGCCCAGTGCGACACTGCCCACCCCGCCGGTGGCGCCAGTCACCAGCACATCGCCATCGGCAGCTTGCACGCCGTGGCGAGCAATGGCCTGGACGCACAACATGGCGGTGTAGCCCGCGGTGCCGATGATCATCGCCTGTCGCGTGTCGAACCGCCCCGGCAGCGGCACCAGCCAGTCGCCGCGCAAGCTTGCGCGCTCGGCCAGGCAACCCCAATGCGTTTCGCCCACGCCGAAGCCGTTGAGAATCCAGCGGTCTCCTGCCTTCCAGGCGGAATGGCTGCTGCGCAACACCACGCCCGCGCCATCGATGCCCGGCACCATGGGCCATTTGCGCACCACCGGCGCCTTGTCGGTCAGCGCCAGCGCATCCTTGTAGTTGAGGGTGGAATGCTGCACCTGCAGCAGCACGTCGCCTTCGGGCAGCTCACGCTCGTCCACAGCGCTCAAGGTCGCGCTGAATCGGCCATTCTCCTTGCGCAAAAGCCAGGCTTTGAACATTGAAGTCTCCAAGTGTTGGGGGGTTGTGGAGCAAGCCTAGTTCAAGCGCCGCAACGTGGGGCTGAAGCAATCCTTCGCGTCCTGAAGAGTTGACAGGCCCGCAGGGGAAACGGTAAGGTCGCGCCCTTATGGGAAATCTGCGCGCCGACACGCTCAAACTTGCACTGTCCCTGGCCATGCTGGCGGGTGCAGTGACGGCTTGCGCGCAAAATCGCCCGGCCGGCATGGCCGACAATGGCGCCAGCAACGGCGTGCCGACGGACCCGGTGCAAACCGCCTCGGCCCAAGCGCCTGAAACCCACTCCAGCAGCCGCGATTCGCTGCAGCAGTGGCTGGCACAGAACGGCCTGGTGCAGCAGGTTTCAGCGCACGCGTCCGATCTGGCCATCAATGCCCTGAGCTTCCTGGGTGTGCGCTACAAGTATGGTGGCGACCACGCCGCCACCGGCTTCGACTGCTCGGGTTTCGTGCGCCACGTCTATCAGCAGACTCTGGGCTTGGTGCTGCCGCACAACGCCGCGCAGCAAAGCCGCGAAGGCGAAAAAATTGCCGAAAGCCAGCTGAAGCCGGGCGATCTGGTGTTCTTCAACACCCTGCGCCGCGCCTTCTCGCATGTGGGCATCTACATCGGCAACGGCGAGTTCGTGCACGCGCCCAAACCGGGGCAGGACGTGCAGATCGGCAATCTCAACAATCCCTACTGGTCCCGGCGCTTCGACGGGGCTCGCCGCTTCATCACCCGCGCCGCCGATGCGGTTCCCGAGGCGCAGGCAGCACCAGCAGCAGTGGGCTCGGATGGCAACGACGCAGCAGGAAATGGACCGGGCAAGGCCTTGCAGACCGCCCTGCCCCAGCGCGCCGACTCAGGCCGCGCCAACGCCGCTCAAGCGGCCGATTCCACGAACCGCTGAAGCTTGAGGCGGCGCAGGCCCTGTGCGGGTTCTGCGCCATGGCTCACGACCTGCATCCAAGCGACGCCACGCGGTGCGCTGCCCAAAACTCCATCAGCGCCTGGGCGGCGGCAGATCGGTGCACGCGCCTTCGGCCACTTCCGCCGCCATCCCCACCGATTCGCCCAGCGTGGGATGCGGATGGATGGTGCGGCCGATGTCCACCGCGTCCGCGCCCATTTCGATCGCCAGCGCGATTTCGCTGATCAAGTCGCCCGCATGGGTGCCGACGATGCCGCCGCCGACGATGCGATGCGTTTCCTTGTCGAACAGCAGCTTGGTGAAGCCTTCGTCGCGTCCATTGGCAATGGCGCGGCCTGAAGCCGTCCACGGGAACAGGCCCTTGGTGACGGCGATGCCTTGGGCCTTGGCGGCGTCTTCGGTCAGGCCGACCCAGGCGATTTCGGGGTCGGTGTAGGCCACACTCGGAATCACCCGGGCGTCGAACGCGGCCTTCGCCAAGTTGGCGTCCCCCTTCAATTCACCCGCGCACACTTCCGCCGCCACATGCCCTTCATGCACCGCCTTGTGCGCCAGCATGGGCTGGCCGACGATGTCGCCAATGGCGTGAATGTGCGGCACATTGGTGCGCAACTGCGCGTCCACAGGAATGAAGCCGCGCTCGCTCACCGCCACGCCCGCCTTGTCGGCACCGATCTTGCTGCCATTGGGCGCACGGCCCACGGCTTGCAACACCAGGTCGTAGCGCTGCGGCTCGAGGGGTGCGCCTTCACCTTCGAAGCGCACCCAGATGCCGTCGGGCTTGGCCTCGGCAGCCACGGTCTTGGTCTTGAGCATGACGCGGTCGAAGCGTTTGGCATTCAGCTTCTGCCAGACCTTGACCAGGTCGCGGTCGGCACCGGGCATCAGGCCGTCGAGCATTTCCACCACGTCGAGCCGCGCGCCCAGCGTGGAATAGACCGTGCCCATTTCCAGGCCGATGATGCCGCCGCCGACGATGAGCATGGCTTTCGGCGCGGCGTCGAGTTGCAGCGCGCCGGTGGAGTCGACGATGCGCGGGTCGTCCGGCAGGAAGGGCAAACGCACCGCCTGGCTGCCTGCGGCGATGATGGCGCGCTGGAAGCGCACCGTCTGCGTCGCCCCGGTTTTGTGTTGCGCCTCGCCTTCGGTCAACTCCACTGCAACGTGATGCGCGTCGACAAAGCTGCCGTAGCCGCGCACCACCGTGACCTTGCGCATCTTGGCCATCGCGCTCAAGCCGCCGGTGAGCTTGCCCACGACCTTCGCCTTGTGCGCGGCGAGCTTGGTCCGGTCGACCTTGGGTGCGCCGAAGTCCACGCCGATGTCGGCGAAATGTGCCGCCTCGTCCATCACTGCAGCCACATGCAGCAGCGCCTTGCTCGGAATGCAGCCCACGTTCAGGCAAACCCCGCCGAGTGCGGCGTAGCGCTCGACCAGCACCACCTTGAGGCCGAGATCGGCCGCGCGGAATGCGGCGGAATAGCCGCCGGGGCCGGAGCCCAGCACCAGCACCTCGCAATCGTGGTCGACGCTCCCGGTGTAGCTGTCTGCGGGAGCCGGCAGCGGCGTGGCGGGGGCCGCCGAGGTTTGCGGAGCTGCTGCCGCCGCTGCCTGGGTGGCCGGTGCTGCAGCCGCATCAGGAGCAGCTGCGGGCTGCACGGCAGCGTCCGCCTCCAGCTCCAGCAGCACCGTGCCTTCGTTCACCTTGTCACCCAGCTTCACCCGCATGGACTTCACCACGCCGGCCGCGCCGCTGGGAATTTCCATGCTGGCCTTGTCGCTCTCCACCGTGATGAGCGACTGCTCGACCTTGATCGTGTCGCCGGGTTTGACCAGCACTTCGATCACTTCCACATCCTTGAAGTCCCCGATGTCGGGA